>DASSLZ010000282.1:0-11213 GCA_035689165.1 Candidatus Eiseniibacteriota bacterium
CGGTACCAGCGCGCGATCCAGTTGATCGCGCCGAGCACGGCGAACGCGGCGACCTTGGGATCGGTCTTCCGGAACGCTCCGGCGCGGATGCCGGCGGCCAGGATCCGCCGGAGCTCGCGCTCGTAGCGGTCGCGGGCCGCGATGATCTCCGCCCGCGGCCCCCGGGAGAACGCGGTGACCTCGAACGCGAGCGGCGATCCCTCGAGCGTGTCGGTCATGACGCGCACGTGCTCGCGGATCACGTGCCCGAGACGCTCGCGCGCGGTCGGGAGCCGCCGGGTCTCGGCCAGGATCCGGTCCAGCTCGGCGAGCGAGTCCTTGTGGCACTCGTAGAGGATCGCTTCCTTGTCGGGGAAATAGTGGTAGAGCGCGGTCTTCCGCACGCCCAGGCGGCGCGCGATGTCGTCGAGGGTGGTCCGGTGGTAGCCGCGATGGCGGAAGGCCCGGAGTGCCGCGTGGAGGATCTCCTCGCGGCGGCGCTCGCGCTTGGCGCGAATGCGCGGGGAGCGCGTTCGCGCGGCGGGCTCGCGCATGCGTACGGCGGCGGCTTGGGCCATCGGTCACCTCCCGGGAAAATTTGAATCGATGGTCGAAGATTGAATCCGGGTTCAGCGTCTGTCACCTGACAAGGTGTCAGGGATACCAAAGGAGGATGCGGGGCTTCGGCGACCGCTTCGCGAGGGCGCGGCGGAGGATCGAGCGCGGCTACAGACCGAGCCAGTACGTCGCCTTGATCGCGACGATGTTCTCCGGGGATTCGTCGAAGATGGCGCGCACGTCGCGCGAGAAGTCGAAGTCGCCGAAGGGCTGCGCGCCGTTTCGGTTCTGCTGCCACACCAGGAAGAGGACCGACCCGGGACGGTACTCCCAGCGGAGCACGGCGTTGCCGAGCAGCGATCGGAAGTTGAAGTTGGGATCGCCGAGGGCGAACGACGACGAGGGCCCCGGGCCGTCGGGATCGATGGTGTAGAGGCCGGAGGGGTCCCGCGTGATGGTGCCGCGGCTTCCTCCGTAGACGTCGAAGTCGTACGTGCTCGGGGCCCGCAATTCCTTGAGCTCCCGGAACAGGGCGGAGACCACGTAGGGCTGCAGGTAGAGCTGGAACGAGAGCCGCGGCGAGAACGTCCAGTCCACGCGCGTGTCCAGGCTGACCACGTGTTCGTCGAGCGTCGCGAAGACGTAGCGGCTCCCGTACGTGGCGGTCGCGTTCGGATCGGGCACGGTCGTCACGTACTGGGCCATGTCGCGGATCTTCTGGATGCTGGGCTCGACGCGCACCAGCAGGGACGGCGCCGGATGCAGCGTCAAGGACGGCGAGTACCTCTGGGCGTTGGCACCGGCGTCGTTCCATGAGAAATCGGAGTGCAGGCTGAAGAAGTAGCTCGTGCGCGAGTCGGTGTTCACGGTGGCCGCGACGCGCCCGCCGGAAGGGATCGTCGTCAGCGGCCCCCCGCGCGTCAGCCGGTCGTCGTACGCCTTCGGATACCACGATCCCCGCAGGTCGCCGTACCAGTAGTTCGCGAACGTGCCCGAGCCCTGCGCCTCGTAGCCCTGGTACTGGAGATTCCCCCCGTGATTCCAGGCGTTGTTGCTGAAGGCCATCGCGTACCAGTTCCGGAACAGCGGGCTCGGCTTGTCCTCCTTGTACATCACGAGCGTCGAGACGCCCCAGGTATCCACGTTGCTGATGTAGCCCATGTCGTTGCTCTCGAACCCGGGCGTCAGGTCCTGGTACGTGACGTTGCCCTTCCAGTGCTTCCCGCCCAGCTTGTTCAGCGAGATCAGGTCCGACATCCCCGTGAGATGCGTCCGGGTCGGATCGAACTCCACGTGGTCGGCGTCGGGACGCTGGAAGTAGTGCGCGCTGGACCGCTGGGTGGCCGCGATCGCTTCGGCGCTCCCCTCGACGCGGCTCCCCTGCACGTAGCCGTCCAGGGACCACCGCCGTCCCGCCCAGTAGTGCATGAAGTCGATCCCCGCCACCGTGGCGCGCGACCGGAGCATCGATTCCAGGGCCGGATCGGACAGGTCGCGGGAGACGTCGGTGACGATCGCGCCGATCCGGGTGTTCCCCCCGCGCAGCTCCCGGCGGACGCGCGCGACGGCATAGTTCGTCAGCGGCTCCACGGGGAGCCGGCGCGCCATGCCCAGCGTGTCCAGATAGCGCGCCCGCTCCTCGGTGGTCACCGCGTCCAGGGCGCCGATCGACCAGCCGCTGCGCGTCTTGCCGGTCAGCTTGGCCGCGGCGGCGATCGTGGTGAGCGAGGGGGTGTCCAGATAGGAGTAGTCAAACGGGGACAGCGACCGCTGCGGCGCGCGCCCGATGCGGCGCGCGTGGAACGTGGTCGGCACGCTGAAATAGTTGGAGCTCTGCGTCTGGCCGAAGTTGAACAGCTCCGAGCGTTCGACGAAGAACGGCCGCTTCTCAGGAAAGAAGGTCTCCGTGGCCGACAGGTTCACGACCGCCGGATCCACCTCGACCTGGCCGAAGTCGGGATGGACCGTCGCGTTCAGCGTCAGGTCGTCCTTGATCCCCCACTTGAGATCCCCCCCGAACGAGCCGCTCTGCTCCGAGCCGTCATGGAAGGGATCGCCCGGAGGCGCGAAGGTGTTCTGCGCCTTGGCCAGGCCATAGGGCAAGAGCTCGATCTGGCGCCGCGCGTGCAACGCGCCCAGCCCCGACAGATGGCCGTAGCGGCTCACGTCGGACTGCTCCTTCTTCGGCGTGAAGGCGAATTCGGCGAGCTCCTGCTTGCGATCGATCCACCGCCGGATCTGAATCCCCCAGACGCCGTCGGCGGAAGGATTGAAGCGGAGCTGGGAGAGGGGGATCTCCATCTCCGCCGTCCATCCCGTCGAGTCGATGATCGTGTGCACGTGCCAGACGGGATCCCAGGAGAAGTCGGCGTTTCCGCGCGCGTCGATCGTGGCGTCGTCGAAGGAACCCGCGGGGTTGACCCGGAACCGGAAGGCCGTCAGGTGGTCGTGGTAGGAGTCGATGAGCACGGCGAAGAAATCGGAGGCGAGATCTTCATCGCGGCGCACAAGCCGCCGGCGGATCTTCGAGGGCTCGCGGTCGAAGAGGTGCGCGCCGACGTAGAGCGCGTCGTCGCCGATCAGGATCCGCACCTCGGTCCGTTCGGAAACGGGCTTCCCTTCCTCGGGATCGCGCTGGGTGAACTGGTCGACGGGCGTGGCGGCGGCCCAGGCCGCCTCGTCCAGCTTGCCGTCGACGCGGATGTTGTCGCGCAGCGGCGCCGCCTGGATCACGGGGGCATTGGCGTGGACGTAGGCGTGCGCGGAGTCGGGCGGTTCCGCCCCCGCGGCCGGAGCCAGCAGAAGCAGGGCGCAAAGAATGAGCGCGATCATGAACAGCCCTCGGGGTGTCGAGACTTCCTGCGTCCGGCGTCGACGCGACGCACTCGTGAGACAGCCCGCCCGGCGCCAGGGTTGGAATCCGCCGAGCCGGCATGGCCGCGTCCACACCCAGCCTTACGATCCCGCCGCGCGTCCGGGTTTCGGTCCGTGTATCCTCGACGCTCCGACCGGCACGCCCACGGAGGCATCCGACTATGGCGCGGCAACCCGCCCGACGCTACCGCTTCATCGTGTCCCTGACCTTCCTGATCCCGATGCTCGTCTGCCTCGCCGCCCCGCCAGTCCTGGCCGCCCCCGAACAGGGCGAGCGGGGACGCTCGCCGGCCTCGGTCGTCACCCGCGAGCGTTCCGTCACCGAGGTGGGCGCAGGGATCTACGTGATCCGTCATCCGGACGGAGCCGATACGAATCCCCAAGGCAACACGACGGTGGTCATCGGATCCCGGGACGTGCTGGTGGTGGATTCGGGCTACCTGCCCTCGAGCGCCCGCGACGATATCGCACAGATCCGCCGCTGGACGAAGAAACCGGTGCGCTACCTGGTCAACACCCATTGGCACCCGGACCACGTGCGCGGGAACGCCGCTTACGCCGCGGCCTTCCCGGGGCTCGCGATCATCGCGCATGAAACCACGCCCGAGCTGGAGCGGGGATTCGACGAGCCGAACCTTGCGCGCTACCGGGCGCGCGTGGAGACGCTCCGTCACGAGCTGAGCACCGGCCGCGCGCCGGACGGCAAGCCGCTGAGCGACACGGAGCGTACGGAGGCGGGCGCGGACCTGGCGCGCCGCCTGCCGGTCCTGCGCGAGTTCGAGGGGTACGAGCCGGTCTATCCGTCCGTCACCTTCGCCGACGCCATGACCCTGGATCTCGGCGGCCGGACGGTCCAGCTCCGGCACCCGGGCCGGGGACATACGGTGGGCGACGTGATCGCGTGGCTGCCCCGCGAGCGGGTCCTGATCGCGGGAGATCTCGTGACCCATCCCGTCCCCTACTTCTTCGCGGGATGGCCGTACGACGAGATCGACACGCTCGAGCGCCTGGCCGCCCTGGACGCCCGCGTCATCGTCCCCGGCCATGGCCAGGTCCTGCATGACCGGCGCTACCTCGACCAGACGCTGGAGCTGTTGCGGAGCGTCCGGGCCCAGGTCGTCGCCGAGGTTCGCAAGCGGGGATCCCTTTCGGCGAAGCTGGAAGACGTGCGCCGGGCGATCGACTTCGGAGCGGCGGAGCGGCGGTTTGCGGGAAGCGATTCCGAGAGCGTGGAGTTCTTCCGGGAGTCGATGGACGGGCTGGTGAAGACCTTCTTCTACCAGATCGCGGAGTAGACCTGTGATGCGGTACAATAGAGGCTCCCGCGACCTCCGGCACCATCCCCGCTATCCGGCTCCCGAGGCCGGGGCGTCGTGCGGCGTTCTGGAGGTCCGCATGAGACGCGCCCCGCTACCCCACGGTCCTCGAACCCCGATCCTGGTCTTCCGCGCGGCCCTGGCCCTGGCTGCAGCCCTCGTGCTCGCCACGGCCGCGGCAGGCAGGGCCACGGCGGCGCCCCCCTGCGCGCGCACGGCCGGGCAGAGCGCGTGGGCGTTCCTTTGGACCCCCACCTGGCTTCCCGGTGTCCCCCAAGCCGCAGGAACCGCCCTTCAGGGCGACGCCGCGACCGCCGGGTTGTGGATCGCGCTCGATCCCGTAACCCGCCGGCCCGTCCGCCCCACCCCGGAGCAGCGCCGCGACGCGGGGCTCGCCGCGCCGGAGGTGGACGAGGTCCTGCCGGTGGAGCGGATTCCCGGCGGGGGCGAGCTGCTCCACCTGAACGGGCGGCACCAGGTGTTCGAGGTCGCCCGGCGCGACGCGACGGGCCGGTTCCGGACCAGCTGCGCGTCCGATTCCGCCACGGCAACGCGGGTGCTCGCGACGCCCGTATCGGCGCGGGAGGCGAAATGATCCGCGCCCTGCACGCCGTGACCCTCGGCGTGGCCGCCGCGATCCTCCTTCTGGCCGCGCCGTTCGCCGAAGCGGGATCCTTCGTCCTCATCAACCTCGACGGCGCGGGCGAGGGGTTCAACGATCCGACGCCCGTCTCCCCGATCGGTGGAAACCCGGGGACGACCCTGGGGCAGCAGCGGCTCAACGTATTCCAGACCGCCGGGAAGATCTGGGGGGCGTACATCCCCGACAACGTGACGATCCGCGTGGAGGCGCGCTTCGACCCGCTCACGCCGTGCGATTCGGTGAGCGGTGTCCTGGGCAGCGCGGGGGCGATCACGCTGGCGAGCGACTTCGCCGGGGCGCCCCTGGCAAGCACCTGGTATCCGATCGCCCTCGCGAACAAGCTGGCCGGAACCGACCTGGCCACCACCGTCAACGACATCACCGCTCACTTCAATTCCAGCGTGGACAACTCGACCTGCCTGGGCACCTCCGGCTGGTACTACGGCTACGACCACAACGAGGGGACCAACATCGACCTCCTCGCTGTCGTGCTCCACGAGCTGAGCCACGGGCTGGGGTTCCAGACCTTCACGAATCTCTCGACGGGGGGATTCCAGAACGGCAAGCCGGACGTCTACGCACGCCACCTCTTCGATCGGACGCTGAACGAGCACTGGGACCAGATGACCAGCAACCAGCGCTCGAACTCGGCGGTCAACACCGGGAACCTGGTCTGGGACGGCTCCTTCGTCACCAACGCGGCCCACCTCTTCCTGGGGCCCGCGGCCATCGTGCGGATCGATTCGCCGGCCGTGATCGCCGGAGAGAAGGACTACGGGACGGCCGATTTCGGCGCCCCGCCTCCGAACCCGCCGCTTCAGGGCCAGGTCGTGCTGGTCAACGACGGGGTGGGCACGACCAGCGACGCCTGCGAGCCGATCGTGAACGGGGCGCAGATCGCCGGGAAGATCGCGTTGATCGACCGGGGAACGTGCACCTTCGTGGCCAAGGCGGCGGCGGCGCAGGCGGCCGGCGCGATCGCGGTCATCATCGGCAACAACGTGGCCGGAGCGCCTCCCGGGATGACGGGGGTGGATCCGAGCGTCACGATCCCCGTCGTGAGCATCACGCAGGCCGATGCGACCGCGATCAAGGGACAGCTGGGGGTCGGCGTCTTCGCGACCATCGGCATCGACGCCGCGCATCTCGCGGGCACCGACACGCAGGGGAGGGTGAAGCTCTACGCGCCCAATCCGCTCGAGTCAGGATCGAACGTGTCGCACTTCGACGTCTCGGCGACGCCGAATCTGCTGGAGGAGCCGTTTATCAACTCCGACCTGACCGACAGCCCCGACCTGAACCAGTACCTGTTCGCCGACATCGGATGGTGGACCGGCGCCGCGGCGGTCGCGACGGCCCAGGCCGCCGGCGCCCCGCGCGCATTCAGCGCTCCCAATCCCTTCTCGGCGGGGACGGCGATCCGCTTCTCGCTCGCGCGCTCCGGCAAGACCGACGTCGCGGTCTTCGACGCTCGTGGGGCATTGGTCAAGCGCCTTGCCTCCTCATGGCGTCCGGCCGGCGCGCAGCGGGTGGAGTGGGACGGCACCGACGCGAGCGGCGGGCGGGCCCCCGCGGGCGTCTATTACTGGCGCGTCACGTCGGAGGAAGCCCCGCAGACGGGAAGAGTCGTTCGGATTCCGTGAGTCCGCAAGCGATACGCAAGTAGCGCGTGTCGCACTCCGGTGACATGCGTTAAGCGTTTCACACGCGCCAGCGCGGGTAACCCCATTGCGGCGGGCTACGAGACTACGAACCCGACTTCTCCGGTTCGCACACCGGACAGCCCTTGTCGAACACGACGCGCCACTTGCCGTCGGATTCGAGCCGCCAGATCGTGCTGAAGGTGCCGATCAGGGCGCCCTTGGGATCTTTCACCGGTCCACTCGAGAGCGCGAGCTTTCCCGACTTCAAGACCTCGATCGTCTCCGGCTCCCAGGAAAAGGGCGCGTCCGGACCGTCGAAGAACTTCGTCCAGGCTTCGACCACCGCCTTGCGTCCCCGGGTCGCGCCGTTTCGCCCGAAGAACACGCCCTCCACGGCGATGTAGCTGCCGAAGGCCTTGAGATCCCGGTCCGCCATCGTCTTCGCGAACGCGCGCTCGGACGCGCGCACCTCTTCCGCGCGGTCGCGCGGCGCGGCGGACGCGAGCGATGGGAGCATCGTGAGCGCGGCGCCGAGGACCAGGCAGGCCGCGGCCCAGCCGAAAAGAGATCGCTTCATCGTTACCTCCGGGTGATCCGGCGCGTTTTTCGGTGGGGGGATCCTAGCGTGAGGCCGCGCGTGCCGCCGCGAGAGAAAAAATAGCACACGGCCGGCCGCCGCGTCGTCGTCGAGACCAGGCTCAGCTCGACAGAGATTCCGTACCTCCCTACGACGGGCTCGATCCGATCCTGCGCGGCCACCTCGAGGAGGACTGGGAGAGAATGACGACAGGTGTCGCGGGATTCACTCTCGCCAGCGGCGGTGAAACCATGGACATCTGTCGCCTGATTCACACGCGCCAGCGCGGGTGAACGTGATGACCGATGTCGCCGCGTTCACACTCGCTCAGCGCGGGTGATACGGACGCCAGGTGTCGCAGAGCTCTCGCGCAATCGCCGCGCCGTAGCCTCGTTGTTCAACCACGCGCCGCATCCCACGGCGACCATCGATCGGGCCAAGGTCCCATAGCGGTCGCGGGCCGCATGGACGAACTGCGCCAGCGGTGCATCCGTTCGGCTCGGGAGGAACGAAGTTTCAGACGCTCAGTCCTCGAGGCCCAGCTTCTTCAAGAAAGCACCCCACCGCGGGTCCGATCGGACCGACCGGAAGTGCGGGCTCGGCTTGATGTGCATGAGGCCGCTGTCCCGCCGCTCGAAGGCCCGCTCGAGCCACGCGAACGCCTCGTCGGCATGGCCACACGCTCCGTGGGCCTCGGCCACCTGCAGCCCGAACTCCTCGCCATGCCTGGCGGCAAGCTCACGGATCGCCTCCAGCGATTCCGCCTCGCGATCCTGCCGATGGTGGATGATCGCGAGCGTGAGGAGGCGGTAGACGTCGTCGGGCTCGCGGACCGCCTCCTCCAACGCCTCCTCGCCCCGCCCCTCTTCCATCAGGACCTGAGCCAGGAACGAGCGCGTGCCATAGCGGTTCGGCGAAAGCTCCAGGGCCATCCGGAGTGCGGCCTCCGCCTCGGCCAGGCGGCCCGACTCGTAGTAGACGCACCCCAGGTTGTTCTGCGACGCCGCGCTCAAGGGATCCAGCGCGATCGCGCGCAGGTTCATCCGCACCGCCTCGTCCGACCGCCCCAGCGCTTGAAGCAGGATCGCCGCGCCATGGAGCGCGGTCGCGTTGTTGGGGTCGCGATCGAGCGCCCGCAGGAAGGACGCCTCGGCGCGCGCCCAGTCCCGGTCGTGCACGAACTGGATCCGGGCCATCCGCGCGTGCGCCGAGGCGAGATCGGGCTCGAGCGTCAGGGCGCGCCCGACCGCCTCGCGCGCCCGCGCGTAGCCGTCCTCGTTGGAGCGCATGCCGAAGTAGGCCTCGTCGGCATGGGCGTTTCCCAGCTCGGCCCACGCGAGCGCGTCGGATGGATCGCGCGCCACGGCTTCGCGCAGGAGCCCGATCGCGCGCGTGAGATCCTCGGGCGTCTTACGGTTGGCAAAGAAGCGTCCCTGGAGATAGAGGCGGTGCGCTTCCGGGTCGCGCCCGCGGCCGCGCACCGCGTCGGCGACTTCGGCCCGGATCGCCTCGAGCGCCGCGCCGGGCGCACCGCCCGGGAGCAGTGCGGCGCGGAGCTCCTGGACCACGCACTGGGCGATGTCGTCCTGCACCGCGAAGATGTCGTCCAAGCGGCGGTCGAAGGTCTCGGCCCAGAGCTGGTCCCCATCCGAGGCGCGCACGAGACGGACGGAGATCCGCACGCGGTCACCGGCCTTGCGCACGCTTCCCTCGAGGACCGTCTCGACGCCCAGCTTCCGGGCGATGACCGCGAGGTCCTCGCTCTTTCCCTTGAACTGGAAGGCCGAGGTGCGCGCGGCCACGTGGAGGCCCCGGATCGTGGAGAGCACGCTGATCATCTCGTCGGCCAATCCGTCCGAAAAATACTCGTCCGCCTCGTCGCTGCGGTTCAGGAACGGCAGCACCGCGACCGACGCGCGGCGCGAGCGCGAGCGGGCTCCGCGGCGTTGGCCATCCGGTTCCTCGTCCGCGATCGGCGCGAGCAGCGCCCGCATCGCCGACGCGGTGAAGGGACCGGGGCGCTCCGGCCCCGAGCTCATCGCGCGCTCGATCGCGGCGATCAGCCCGGCGGGCGCGTCGGGCCGCTCGCTCGAGAGCGGGCGCGCGGGGCCGCGCAGGGCCTCCTGCCGCAGCTCCTCCAGCGTGCGCGCGTGGAATGGGGGATGTCCGGTCAGGGCCCAGCGAAGCGTCACCCCCAGCGCGTAGAGGTCGGTCCGCGGCGTCGGCGGCCCGCCGTCGAGGAGGTCGGGCGACATGAAGAGCGGCGTCCCGGAGCCCTTCCGCGGCGCGTCGGCGGGAATCAGCCGCCGCCTCCACCCCAGGCCGAAATCGGTGAGCACGACACGCCCGTCCGATTCGAGCACGACGTTGGCCGGCTTGATGTCGCGATGGACCAGCCCGGCCTGATCGATCGCCTCGAGCGCGGCGCAGAGCTGGGCCCCGATGCGCGCGGTCTCCGCCGGCGAGAGCGCCCCCCTGGTTTCGATCTCGCTCGCGAGCGCGCGGCCGCGGAGAAGCTCCATCCACATGCCGGGACGTCCGTCGAGCTCGGCGATGCCGTAGACGGCGACGACGCTGGGGTGGCGCACGCGGGCGAGCGCGCGCGCTTCGCCGAGGAGAGCGGCCGAGGGTCCGGCGCCCGGAGCCGTGGACGCGCCGTCGGCCCCTGGCGCGGCTGCGCGGGCCTGCAGGAACTTGACCGCGACTTCCCGATGGAGGGAAGCGTCCCACGCGCGCCACACCTCGCCGGCCGCGCCCGCGCCGATCGGCTCGAGCAAGGTGAAGTGGCCCCACCGCCCCGGCTCGTCGGCGCCGCCGGTCTGTTCCACGCCCGTTCCCGCCTCGGCTTCGGCGTCCGCACCGTCGCCCTCGGGGCCTCGCTGGAGCGCGCGGTTGAACGCGGCGATCCTCGCGAGGTCCTGGAGCGCGCGGAAGGAGGCATCGGTCTCGGGCGAGAGCGCGTCGGTGCGCGCGGCGTCCCAATCGATCGGCGCGCCGTCGGAGACCGAGCTGGCCAGCTCGTCCAGGCTGTCGTGCAGCGGATCGTCAGCGTTCATGGCCCATGATGTCGGCGAGCTTGCGCAGGGCGCGCTGGACCGCCATGCGCGCGGCGTCGCGGGTCGCCCGTTCCGTCACGGCGGCGATTTCCTCGTAGTCGAAATCGAGCTCGATGCGGAGGTGAAGGAGCTGCCGTTCGTCGTCGGTCAGACGCGCGAGCGCGCCCTCGAAGCGCCGGAGGACGTCCGAGCCGATGGCGCTCTCCAGCGGCGAGGGGCTCACGTCGATCAGGTCCTCGGGGACCCCGTCCGGACCCGGCCGCCGTCGAGCCCAGCGCACCTGATCCTTGATACGGTTGAGCACCGCCTGGCGAACGTAGGCCTGAAAGACTCCGGGCCCGCGCACCTCGATCAGGTCCAGACCTTCGATCGCCTTGAGGAGCGTCTCCTGGACCAGGTCCCCCGTGTCGAAGAGCGATCGCGCGTAGCGCGGAAGCCGCCCGGTGGCCCAGCGCTGGAGGCGCGGACGGTAGCGGGCCATGAGCGCGTTCAGAGCGGCCTCATCCCCATGCTTGGCGCGATGGAGGAGCTCGCCCGTGATCACGAGCTCGGGCGCGGGCGAGTCGG
>DASSLZ010000283.1:0-3206 GCA_035689165.1 Candidatus Eiseniibacteriota bacterium
GAAGGCGACCTCGACGGGGTAGTTCGCGGAATCGCCCTCGAAGCGGCTGGAGATGCCGCTCGACTGCACGTAGTAGCGGATGCCGTCCAGGAACTCCGGGTGGTACGCCGGTCGCACGAGGGGCGCCTGCGTCGCGAAGAAGGGCCAGATCAGGAACACCCGCTCGGGCTCCCCGAACACGGGGCCGTACAGCTCGACCACCGCGGGCGCGTCGGTGGGAAGGTTCGCCTGGATCCACTTCCGCGCGATGTGGCGCGTGTCGGGAAGCCGGAGCGTGGCGCGGGTCTGGGCCAACTCGGGGAGCGGCCATGCGACCGCGAAGGTCGCGACCAGCGCGGGGACGGCCAGCGCGGAGCGCCCCGTGAAGCGCGCGCCCGCGCGGGCGCGCCAGAGGCCCAGCGCCCATTCGAATCCGGCCGCCGCCGCCAGCACCAACAACGGCATCGCCACCAGGACGTAGCGCTCCTGCGCCGCCTTCAGCATACCATTCACGACGATCAGCACGCCCGCGGTGCCGACCAGGATCCGCTCGGCGCGGCCGCGCCGCCAGAGGACGGCGGAGCCCGCGATCGCGAGAAGGTAGGCCGGCCATCCCAGCGCGTGCGGCAGCGAGGCGATCAGGTAGGTCGGAAGCGAGATCGGGAACGTGGACTGCCCGACCCAGCTGGAGAAGAGGCTCGCTTTCTGGCGGTCGAGATCCCGGAGCGTGGTCCTCCAATCGAGGAACGTGTACGGAGTCGCGATGAAGAGAGCGACCGCGGCGGCCGCGATCCCGAGCCACAGCGCCCGGTTCTTCAGCCCGCGCGGATGGGCGAAGAGATAGGGAAGCCCCACGACGAGCGGGACGTACTTGCTCGCCCCCGCGAGGCCGATCATCGCTCCCGCCAGGACCGAGTCGCGGGTCCGTCCCCTCCCGCGGGCGATCCGCACCATCGGGAAGCAGGCGATCAGCACGAAGAGGAGCCCGAGCAGGTTGGGATCGCTCACGTGCTGCGAGACCAGGATGTGCGGCAGGTTCACGGCGAGGAGGAGCCCCGCCCCGATGGCCAGAAAGCGGCCGCCGACGAGCATCCCCAGGCGATAGGTCAGGGCCACCGTGACGATGCCGACCAGGGCGCCGAGGAGGCGCGCCAGGATGAACAGGTCGCGCGCGCCGTAGCCGCCCACCACGTAGTCCGAGAACTGGGCGGCGCTCGAGCCGGGGTGGGTCACCCCGTAGTAGCCCCTGTAGAGCTCCTGGGTCGCGAGCGTGGTGTAGAAGGAGAGCGCGGGCCATCCGCCGGTGTGGGGGTTCAGGTCGAGCCGGTCCACCCCGCCGCGCCACATGGCCCACGCCCGGCCCATCGTCGTGCGGTCGGTCTCCTCGATCGCGCTGTCCTCGAGGACGTTGATCCCGATGGTGGGGTCGGGCAGCCGGTCCTGGATGCCCCACAGGCGGAGCAGGGCCGCGAAGCAGATGATTGCGATCAACCAGCGGTCGAGAGGAGGGCGCGGCTTCTTGGTCTTGGGCGCGGGTCCCCGCTGGCGGGTGGCGGCGGCCCCGGCCGCGCGAGACCGGCGCCGCGGCCCGTCAGTGCTTCTTGAAGTACTGGACCTCGCGCTCATGCTTTTCCGCCGCGGCCCTCGATTTGAAGGTGCCCAGGTTCCTGCGCTTCTTGGTCTTGGGATCGGCCTTCCGTGAGTAGAGCCGGTACTCGCCGGTCTTCAGCTTTCGGATCATGACACGCTCCTTCCGCGCCTGCCCGCGGTCCACCCCCAGGGTCCCGAGTGCGGAACCCCTTTCAGCATCGTAGCTTCTCCGGGCCGAAGGCCGAAGCGTCCCGTTGGCGAGCGCTGCCAATTGGACATATGTAGCTCGCCGAAGGCGAGCCAGTGGAGGAGCGCGATCTCATGTAACGTTCATAATGAAAAGATGTTGCGGCTTCGCCGCAAGACATCGGCACGCCGATTGCGCTACATGAGACCGTCGTCGGGGCGCAGCCTCCCAGGCTGCCCATTTGTCACAATCAGAACATCCCAAACGGGACAAGAAGGAGTCACACTCATGAACGTGAAGCCGCTTGCGGATCGGATCCTCGTCCGCCGTCTGGAGGAGCCCGAAATGAAGCGCGGGGGCATCATCATCCCGGACACCGCCAAGGAAAAGCCGCAGCAGGGCGAGGTCGTCGCGGTGGGACCGGGCCGCATGACCGAAGAGGGGAAGCGCGTGGCCCTGGACGTCAAGAAGGGCGACAAGATCCTCATGGGCAAGTACTCGGGCACCGAAGTCAAGATCGACGGGACCGATTACCTCATCATGCGCGAGGAGGAAGTTCTCGCGATCGTCGCCGAATCGAAGTAAGGGCGAGGGCCTCAAATAAAGGAGTGATCCAGAATGGCTGCTAAGGAAATTCTCTTCGACGAGAAGGCCCGCCAGGCCATCCTCTCCGGCGTTCAGACGCTGGCGAAGGCGGTCAAGGTGACGCTCGGTCCGCGCGGCCGGAACGTCGTGCTCGACAAGAAGTGGGGATCGCCGACGATCACCAAGGACGGCGTGACGGTGGCGAAGGAGATCGAGCTCGAGGACCGCTACGAGAACATGGGCGCGCAGATGGTGCGCGAGGTCGCCACGAAGACCTCCGAGGTCGCGGGCGACGGCACGACGACGGCGACGGTGCTCGCCGAGTCGATCTTCCGGGAAGGCCTCCGCAACGTGACGGCCGGCTCGAACCCGATGGGCATCAAGCGCGGCATCGATCGCGCGGTCAAGATCGTCGTGGAAGAGCTGAAGAAGATCTCCAAGCCGGTCAAGGACCCCAAGGAGATCATGCAGGTCGCGACCATCTCCGCCAACGGCGACGAAGAGATCGGCAAGATCATCGCCGAGGCCATGGAGAAGGTCGGCAAGGACGGCACGATCACGGTCGAGGAAGCCAAGTCGATGGACACGACCCTCGAAGTCGTCGAGGGGATGCAGTTCGACAAGGGCTACATCTCGCCGTACTTCGTGACGGACAAGGAAGGGATGGAGTCGGTCCTCGAGGACGCCTACGTCCTGATCTACGAGAAGAAGCTCTCGAACATGAAGGACCTGCTCCCGGTGCTCGAGAAGGTCGCCCAGAAGGGGAAGCCCTTCCTGGTGATCGCCGAGGACGTCGAGGGTGAGGCGCTCGCGACCCTGGTCGTGAACAAGCTCAAGGGCACCATCCAGGTGCTGGCCGTCAAGG
>DASSLZ010000284.1:0-8321 GCA_035689165.1 Candidatus Eiseniibacteriota bacterium
AGGGGGCCTCCGGGCCAGTCAGAAGGGTCGAAAAATCCCCCGGCACGCGGTATCGTCGCCCCGTCGCTCGGACCTCGCTCGTCCCGGTTCGTTCGGAGGCGCATGGAGACCGCAGCCACGTTGAATCCGCCCCAGCCCGTGCAGACCGACAGCACCACACGCCGCGTTCTCATCCTCTACGTCCGCGCCGGCGTGGGCCACGAGCGCGCCGCGCGCGCGGTGGCGCAGGCCATGCGCGAGACCGATCCCCATTCCGAACCGATCCTCCATGACGCGCTCGATTTCTCCACGTGGCCGCTGCGATGGCTGTACGCCTCCTCGTACAACCGCATGCTCTCCCGGACCCCGCGCGTGTGGGGCGCGCTGTATCGCCGGGCGGGCACCCGCCCCCACGGATTCCGCGCCCGCTCCCGCACGCGGGTCACGATGCTCTTCTGCAAGGACTTCCTGGGCGCGGTGGAGCGGTACAAGCCCGACTCCGTTCTCTGCACGCAGTTCCTGCCCTCCGAGGTCTACGCCACGCTGCGCGACGAGGGAGAGCTGAAGGTCCCGGTGTACACGGTGGTCACCGATTTCATGATCCATCCCATCTGGGTCTATCGCGGGATGGACCGCTACTTCGTCGCGACGCAGACGACCAAGGATCAGCTCGTGGATACGGGCGAGGTCCCGCCCGAGCGCGTGCAGGTGACGGGCATCCCCATCGATCCCAAGTTCGCGGTGCCGATCGCGAAAGAGGACGCCCGCCGGCAGCTCGGCCTCGATACCGATCCGTCACGCCCCGTCGTGCTGGTGATGAGCGGAGGCTTCGGCTGGGGCCCCGTGGAGCAGGTGCTCGAGGTCGTGCTGTCCTTGCCCGACCGCGTGCAGGCGGCCGTCGTGTGCGGGCGAAACGAGGGCCTGTGCCGGAAGCTGTCGCATCGCGTGCGCGGGCTGGAGGACCGGATCAAGATCTCCGGCTTCACCGATCGCGTGGACCTCTACATGGCCGCGGCCGACGTGATGGTGGGGAAGTCCGGCGGATTGACCATGAGCGAGGCGATGGCCCGCGGGCTACCGATGATCGTGTTCCGCCCCATTCCCGGCCAGGAGGAGCGTAACTGCGACTTCCTGCAAGAGACCGGAGCGGGCGTGCGCGTGCACGACTACGAGGAGCTGCACTACCGGCTGATGAGCTACGTATTGCACCCGGAGCATCTGGAGGTCATGCGCGGGGCAGCGGCGAGGATTGGCAAGCCGCGATCGTCGCATGACGTCGCTCAAACCGTACTGCGCGGACCCTAGCCGATCGCGCTCTGCGCGATCAGTTCGCGGCGACCGATTCTCCGCTGGCCCGAGTCGCCCGGTACAGACGGTAGGGATCGAACTGGACGGTGAACCCTTCGCGGTGAATACGAGTCAGGAAGGACGACTGCGGGATCTCCGCCCAGTCGTATCGTGCGGCCACGATCCCACGGTACTGAAGTCCCACACTGTAGCCCCAGCTGTCGTCCTGGATCTCTCCGCGCGGATCGTCGACAAATCCGTGCCGGAGCGAGACCAGGCCCAGAATGTCGATCACCTGGCCGGTCCTGTGGATCGTTCCTCCCACCTTGATCTCTCCACTGTAGTAGCGCGCTTCCTCCCACGCGCCTCCGACGCTGACGAGGGGGGAGAGCAGGTCCCAGATCCCTCCCGGAGCCGCGTCCACGCGGAACGAAAGCCGTGTCGCGGCTCCCACCAGGCGCTCTTCGCTGATCGGATCCACGTTGTCGACGTCGATGAAACTGATGGTGGCGTCGCCGTAGTTCCGTTGTGAGAACGCCCCGGAAACATCGAGCTTGATGCGTCCCGATCCGTCCGCAAGGGTTCCCGCCGCTCCGACGGGCGTGACCCGGAGGAGCGCGCCACGGTCCTTCTCGTGTGCTTCGCCCCGTCCGCCCAGGCCGTCGAGCGTGACGCCTGCAGGCGCCAGGTCGATGACGATCGATTTCCAGGTATGTCCGAGCGACAGGTCGGCGTATCGGCTCAGGTGCTGGTGTCGGCCGCCGCGCGCTTGCGTCACATTCTCCAGGAATTGGAGGACGTTCATTCCGACGCCGATCTGATGGACCTCCTCGAAGGAGTCGAAGGTCCCGATGACATTCCCGTTGACGTCGGTCGCTTCGCTCAGCCCGTAATCGAGGCGCAGCTTCCCGAGGCCGTCGATCGGCTTGCCCACGAGGGAAACGCCAAGCCCGCAGGCGCCCACGGCGAAGCGGTCGCTCGTGAAGAAGACGTCATCGGCCAGATCGGGAACGAGCTGGGTCTTGCCGCGGCTGTATCGGATCCCCCGCTGGTAGCCGAGGAGCGCCGGGTTCGCCCAATCGTTCAGGTCGTCCTGCCAGGGCACGGCGACACTCGCGTAGCCCATCCCGCTCGACTCGATCGAGGGGTCGAAGAACGTGGAGATCGCGGCTAGCGGCTGCGCGAGCGCCGGGGTGGAGACGATCGAGCAGAAGAGAATCGCGAGCACCGGTGCGGTGCTGCAACGGTTCGGAGCCCGGAGCATGCTGGCCTCCTCGGAGTAGGCGGTGGCGCCGCGACGCTTGGGGGATAGTGAACCGTAGCAATGCCGCGCGCCCCGGCATAGGTCTACTGAAGTACCCCTCCCGCGGGGTGGCCCGCGCCGATTGCCTTTGCCCGGTGTCCGAAACTACGAAATGAAAATGAGTTCGGCGTCCTCGAGGTTCCGAGCCTCTTCTGCTAGATATTCCTCGAACATCACTGCGGTCGGCTGCTTCCAGGCATGGGGACCTCGTCGGGGGCCTTCCCGATTGCTCGACCCCGGCCCCGATCCAATGCGACCAGGAAACCGGCGCGAGTACGGAACGCCATCCCGCTCCGCCCACGGCGTCGCCGGCAGGCCGCTTCCCTCGGTCGGGAGGAACAGCTCCACGATGGGCGGTGTGCCCGGCTCCCACGCGATCGACACGATGCGAGGTCCCTTCTGAAAGTGGACATACGATTCGCGGCCGAGCCGCTCGATCTCCGGCGATTGAAATCCGAAGCGGTCGCACAGGAAGTCGAACGCTTTGCAGGCGGCTTGTTCGAACGATTCGAAAGAGTCCATTTCCGTCCAGGGTAGAGGCTTGACGTCGTGCGTGCCATCTTGGAGGCGCCCTGGTCATCGAGGCGCCGACCCGGGGCTCAGGTTGACGCGGCACCGGTAGCCTGCTACCATCCTTCGATGCCGGAAACCATCGCAACTGACGTAATCACAGGGGAATCGGGGCTCTCTAGCGAACCCCGCGAGACCCGCAAGGGGGTCCTTCTCGTCGTCACGGGGACCGGCAAGGGGAAAACCACCTCCGCCTTTGGCACGGCGCTCCGCGGATTAGGCCATGGCTTCAAGGTCGCGGTCGTCCAGTTCATGAAGGGGCGCATCTATGGCGAGCTGCTCGTGCTTCGCGACCGGCTCGGCGTGGATGTGTGGCAGTTCGGGCGGAACGCCTTCGTCGATCCGAAGAATCCCGACCCGCGCGACCTTCAGCTGGCGCGCGAGGGCCTCGATAAAGCCTGGGAAATCGTCCGCGGCGGCCAGCACGACGTCCTCATCCTCGATGAAATCATCTATGTGGCGAGCTACGGCCTCGTACCCGAGCACGAAGTGCTCGCGCTGGCGCGTGCGCGGCCACGATGGATGGATCTCATCCTGACGGGACGCGGCGCGTCGGCCGAGCTCATCGAACTGGCCGACACGGTCAGCGAAGTGAAAGAGATCAAGCACCACTACAAGAAGGGAATCGAATCGCGCGCCGGGATGGAGTATTGAATCCAGCCCCGCCGCGCGCCTCTGGGGCCCCGGCCGCGGCGGCTTCGGCCGGCGGGGCTGCTACCTCCGCAGCATTGCCAACCGCCCTGGGCAAGGAGATCCTGAGCGGCGATTCCCGGGCGCTCGCCCGCGGCATGTCGCTGGTCGAAAACGGCGCGGCGGAAGCGACCGTGCTGCTCGACGCGCTCTACGGGAAGAAGCCGGCGGCGCCGCGCATCGGGTTCACGGGCCCTCCGGGCGCGGGGAAGAGCACGCTGGTCGCGGAGTACGCGCGGCTTCTGCGCGCGCAGGGACGCCAGGTGGGCGTGATCGCGGTGGATCCCACGAGCCCCTTCACGGGTGGCGCGATCCTCGGCGACCGGGTCCGCATGAGCGACCACGCGACGGACGGCAAGGTCTTCATCCGGAGCATGGCGACGCGGGGCAGCTTGGGCGGCCTCGCGGCGCGCACGGGCGAGCTGGCCGAGCTGCTCGACGCGTGGGGCAGCGAGACCACGCTGATCGAAACGGTCGGCGTGGGGCAGTCGGAGCTGGACGTCGCCGAGACGGCGGACACGACGGTGGTCGTGCTGACGCCGGAATCGGGCGACGCCATCCAGACGCTCAAGGCCGGCCTCATGGAGATCGCCGACGTGCTGGTCCTGAACAAAGCGGACCACCCCGGCGCCGACCCCATGGAGGCGGCGCTCCGCTCCTCGCTCGCGTTCCGGCCGAAGGGGGGCTTCAGCCCGCCGATCGTGCGTACGATCGCGACCGAGCGGAACGGCATCGAAGCGATGCACGCCGCGATCCAGGAACACCGGGCCTGGGCCGAACGGCCGGAGCAGGCCGAAATAGCGCGCCGGGAGCGCGCGAGGGCCCGGATCCGGCTGGCCGTGCGCGAGGGACTTCTCGACGCCTGGGCGGCCCGCCAGGGGCTAGAATCGTGGATCGAAGCCGCCGCAGACCAGGTCCTGGCGGGGGGTCTTTCGCCCTACCGCGCGGCCCGCGACGTGATCGAAAGGGTGACGCGACATGGCGGAAACGCGAGCTGAATCCAAAATGAAGAGCGCGACGGCCCCGGCCGCGGGAACGAAGCCCGCGCACGGCGCGGCCGACGGCGCCATCCCCGGCATTCCGCCCGAGACCCTCTCCGGCATCCCGGTGAAGCCGCTCTACACCGAGACCGACCTCCCGGGGGACGTCGAGAAGCGGCTGACGCCTCCGGGCGAGTTCCCCTACCTGCGCGGGTTGCATCCCGGCATGTACCGCACGCGCCTCTGGACGATGCGCCAGTTCGCGGGCTACGGCTCCGCCGCGCACACGAACGAGCGCTTCCATTACCTGTTGAAGCACGGCGGCACCGGCCTCTCCACCGCCTTCGACATGCCGACGCTGATGGGCTACGACGCCGACCACCCGATGTCGCTGGGCGAAGTCGGGCGGGAAGGGGTCGCGGTCTCGACGCTCGAGGACATGGAGATCCTCTTCAAAGGGATCCCGCTCGACGAGGTCACGACCTCCATGACGATCAACGCCCCGGCCATCGTGCTGCTCGCGATGTACGTGGCGGTCGGAGAGCGCCATGGGATCCCCGCGGCCAAGCTGGGCGGCACGGTGCAGGCCGACATGCTCAAGGAGTACATCGCGCAGAAGGAGTGGATCATCCCGCCGCGTCCGGCGGTCAAGCTCTGCGTGGACATGATCGAGTGGTGCGCAGCGAACATGCCGAAGTGGAATTCCATCTCGATCAGCGGCTATCACATCCGCGAGGCGGGCGCGACGGCGGCCCAGGAGTTGGCCTTCACGCTGGCGGATGGGATCGGCTACGTCGAGGAGTGCGTGAAGCGCGGCATGGACGTGGACTCGTTCGCCCCGCGCCTCTCCTTCTTCTGGGACGTGCACAACGACTTCTTCGAAGAGATCGCGAAGTTCCGCGCCGGCCGGAAGATCTGGGCCACGGTGATGCGCGACCGTTTCCACGCGAAGAACGCCCGCTCCCTCATGCTCCGCACGCACGCCCAGACCGCCGGCGTGTCGCTCACGGCGCAGCAGCCGCTGAACAACGTGGCGCGCGTCGCGATCCAGGCGCTGGCCGCGGTGCTGGGCGGCACGCAGTCGCTCCACACGAACTCGATGGACGAGACGCTCGCGCTTCCCACCGAGGAAGCCGCGACCGTCGCCCTCCGCACCCAGCAGATCATCGCCTACGAGACCGGGGTCACGAACACGCCCGATCCCCTGGCGGGCTCCTACTTCGTCGAGGCGCTCACGGCCAGGATCGAAGAGGAGGCGCTGGCGTATATCCGCCGCATCGACGAGATGGGCGGGATCATCGTGGCGGTGGAGAAGGGATATCCGCAGAAGGAGATCGCCGACTCGGCCTACCAGTTCCAGCAGCAGGTGGAACGCGGCGAGCGGGTGATCGTCGGCGTGAACAAGTTCCAGGCCGAGAACGAGGAGATCACGATCCCGGTCTTGAAGATCGATCCCGCGATCGAGCGCGGCCAGATCGAGCGGGTGCGCGCCGTGCGCGCGCGCCGCGCCAAGGCGCCCTACGAGCAGTCCATGGCCGCGCTGCGCGACGCGTGCATGAGCACGAAGAACCTCATGCCCTACGTGCTCGACGCCGTGCGCGCCGAGGCCACGCTGGGCGAGATCTGCGACGTGTTCCGCGAGGCCTACGGTGTCTATCGCGAGCCCGCCGTTTTCTGAGGCGGCCCGGACCCAGAGGAACGTCATGGCGAAGAAGATCCGAGTGCTGGTGGCGAAAGCGGGGCTGGACGGGCACGACCGCGGCGCGAAGGTGGTCGCGAGCGCGATGCGCGACGCCGGCTTCGAGGTGATCTACACGGGCCTCCACCAGACGCCCGAGATGATCGTCCAGGCCGCGGTCCAGGAGGACGTGGACGCGGTGGCGCTCTCCATCCTGAGCGGCGCCCACATGACCCTCTTCCCGCGCGTGCTCGAGCTGATGCGCGAGAAGGGGCTGAACGACGTGCTCCTGACGGGTGGCGGGATCATTCCCAAGGAAGACATGGAAACGCTCGCCAAACAGGGCGTGGGCGAGCTGTTCGGCCCCGGCACGCCGACGGGCGCCATCATCGAGTACGTGCGGGGATGGGTCGCGAAGCACCGCTCTCCCGCGGGCAGCGCCACGTGAACAAGGTCGTCCAGGACGCGCGCGAAGCCATCGAGCGCGCCGGCATCAAGGACGGCGCCACCATCGTGTTCGGGGGCTTCGGCCTCTGCGGCATCCCCGAGAACCTGATCGTGGCGCTCAAGGACAGCGGCGTGAAAGGCCTGACCTGCGTCTCGAACAACGCGGGCGTGGACGACTGGGGCCTGGGCCTTCTCCTCCAGACGCGGCAGATCAAGAAGATGATCTCCTCTTACGTCGGGGAGAACGCGACCTTCGAGCGGCAGTTCCTCTCCGGCGAGCTGGAAGTGGAGCTCTGCCCCCAGGGCACGCTCGCCGAGCGGATCCGCGCGGGCGGCGCCGGAATCGGCGGCTTCTTCACGCCGACCGGCGTGGGCACCGTCGTGGCCGAGGGGAAGGAGACGCGCACGATCCAGGGGCGCGAGTACGTGCTCGAGATGCCGATCCGCGCCGACTTCGCGTTCGTGCGCGCCCACATCGGCGACCGGATGGGGAATCTCGTCTACCGGATGTCGGCGCGCAACTTCAACCCGATGGCCGCCACGTCGGGGCGCGTGACGCTGGCCGAGGTGGAAAACCTCGTGGAGCCGGGCGCGATCGATCCGGACCACGTGGTGACGCCCGGGATCTTCATCAACCACATCTTCCAGGGGACGTATGGACCCAAGCGAATCGAAAAGAGAACGAATCGTCCGGCGAGCGGCGCTCGAGCTTAAGGATGGGTTCTACGTCAACCTGGGCATCGGCATGCCCACGCTCGTCTCGAACTACATCCCGCAGGGCATGAACGTCATTCTCCAGTCGGAGAACGGCGTCCTGGGGGTGGGGCCCTACCCCGAGGCCGGCCAGGAAGACGCCGACCTGATCAACGCCGGCAAGGAGACGATCACCGTCCTTCCCGGCGCCGCGTTCTTCTCGAGCGCGGACTCGTTCGCGATGGTCCGCGGCGGTCACGTGGACCTGACCATCCTGGGCGCCATGGAAGTGGACCAGGAGGGGAACCTCGCGAACTGGATGATCCCTGGAAAGATGGTGAAGGGGATGGGTGGCGCGATGGACCTGGTCGCGGGCGCCAAGCGCGTCGTGGTGACCATGTTCCACACCGCCAAGGGGGACGTGAGCAAGGTGCTGAAGAAGTGCGCGCTCCCGCTCACGGGGCGCAAGGTCGTGAATCGCATCATCACCGATCTCGCCGTACTCGACGTCACCCCGCGCGGGCTCCGGCTGGTGGAGCGCGCCCCGGGCGTGACCGTGGACGAAATCCTGAAATCGACCGAGGCCGACCTCGTGGTTGAGGAAGTGGCCGAAATGCCGGTATGACCGGTTCGGGGGGAGCCATGCCGACGACGACCACCGCCGGGACACGGCGTGACGACATCTACGAGCTGA
>DASSLZ010000285.1:0-2968 GCA_035689165.1 Candidatus Eiseniibacteriota bacterium
GGCGTGCAGGTAGAAGTGGAGGGCGCCGGTGTGGCGCGGGTTCTTCTGGAGGACGCCCTCGAGGATCGACACGATCTCTTCGGCGCCCGGCTTGGGCGCGCCGTTCACGTCGTAGAGATCCCACGGCCGGAGATCCATGAGCGCCTCGGCGCACAGGACCGAGGCGTCGGGATCGTCGGGGTAGCGGCTCTTCAGCGAGCGCATCGCATTGGCATAGGCGCTGTCGCGAGGCGCCCGATTCTCGCCGGCGGGCTCGGCGTAGCGGGCGGCGAGCGCCTCGATGTAGGCGCGGTCGGCCTCGGGGGCCGCGCCGGCGAGCGCCTTGGCGCGGGCCAGGGCCTCCAGCGCCTGCTTCTCGGCGTCGGGGCTCATCGGCATGTTGATGTTCGGCCCGAGGGCCAGCGCGATCCCCCACCACGGCATCGCGCACGCGCTGTCGAGCCGCGCCGCCTCACGGAACGAGCGGATCGCCTCGTCGTGATTGAACGCGTAGCAGAGACGCAGGCCCTGGTCGAACAGCTTCTGGGCCTTGGCCGACCGGGTTCCGATGGGGTGGTGGACCTCGCCCAGCCCGGTGAACATCGGAATCGCGGCGGGCGAGGACGGCGAGGCGCCGTGCTGGTGCTGGGCCGCGGCCGGGCCCGCGGCGAACGCGACGGCGAGAGCGAACAGCGGCAGAACGACTCGTTTCATGGGCACCTCCCATGGGCCTAAAGGATCATCCGCTTCGGATCGGAGGAGTCTACCAACGGGAAACGGCCTTCGGTATAGTCAGCCCGCCTTGAACCCGAGCCCTCGAACGCAACGGCCATGTCGGTAACCCGGAGCGTCATATCCTGGCTCGCCACCCAGCGCGCCTTCACGCGCACGGTCGGCGGCACCGGGATGCGCCTGGGGTTCGCCCGCCGCTTCATCGCGGGGGAGACCCTGGAGGACGCGCTTCAGGCGGCGGCTTCCCTGAACCGCTGCGGCCTCCAGGTGATCCTGAACCACCTGGGCGAGCACGTCCGAAACCAGGACGAAGCCCGCGACTCCTACCGCTCCTACTACGAAATCCTGAGCGAGTTGTCCCGGCGAAAGCTGGACGCCACGATCACCGTCAAGCCGACGCAGATCGCGCTGGAGCTGGACTACGACCTCTGCCGCGAGCTGACGCTCCGGCTGGTGCGGGACGCCGCGGCGGCGGGGAACTTCGTCGAGATCGACATGGAGCACTCGGGCACGACCGAGGCCACCGTGTCGCTCTTCGAGTACATCCGGCGCGAGCACGACAACGTGGGGCTGGCGGTCCAGTCCTGCCTGCGCCGGACGCGCGCCGACCTGGAGCGGCTGAAGCCGCTCCGCCCGAAGATCCGCCTGGTGAAAGGGGCCTATCTGGAGCCGCACGACGTCGCCTTCGTCGAGAAGCGCGAGGTCGACGAGTCCTACAGCCAGCTCATGCGCGTGCTCTTCTCGGATGGCTTCTTCCCGGCGATCGGCACGCACGACGAGAAGCTCCTCGCCGAGGCCAAGGTGCTCGCCAAGGAATACGGCCGCCGTCCCGAGGAGTGGGAGGTGCAGATGCTCCTCGGCGTGCGGAGCAATCTTCAAGACGAGCTGGTTCGCGAGGGATACCGGATGCGGGTCTACGTCACGTACGGCACCGAATGGGTCCCATACTTCATGCGGCGCCTGGCCGAGCGTCCCGCCAACGTGGGCTTCGTGCTCCGAAGCCTGATGAAGGGGCGCTAGCCCGCTTCGTTCCGTTCGGCCCGCTCGGCCAACTCCGCGAGATTCGCCACCGCGAGGTCGGGTGACCCCGGCCGTGCATGCGGGCGCGCCACGTACACGCTGGTGAGGCCGAGCCCGCGCGCCGTGGCCAGGTCGTAATCGGCGTACGCCGAGACGTGCCACCACCATGGGCCCGGCGCCACCCCGAGCCGCGACGACGCGGCGTGCCACATCCGCGCGTCCGGCTTGTAGACGCCGACGTCCTCCGCGCAGATCCACGCGTCGAGCCGGAATCCGAGCGCGGCCTGCACCTGCTCGCCGTGCTCACGGTCGCTGTTCGTGGTCGCGGCGCAAGGCGCGACCGCGCGCAGGCGCCGGAGGGCGTCCCGCGAATCGGGGTAGAGCGGCCAGGTTCCCGCGTCTCTGCCGATGGCGCGCGCGGTCTCCGCGTCGACGCCCAGCACGCGAACCAGGCTCTCGGCGGTGATGTCGGCGTAGGATCGAAAGGGGCCCGACTCCAGGTCCGCTTGCGCGTCGATCAGCTGGTCGAACGCGTCGCCGTCCAAGGCGACGCCCAGGCGCTCGAGCGCGTCGGCCAGGCCGCGGCGCCAGTCGAGCACCGTGCCGAAGATGTCGAAGGTGATGAGTCGCGGCCGCATGGCCGCCAGTCTGCCACGCTCCACGCCGCGGCGCAGCCCTGAAGGCGCCGCCGGAGGAAGAACGATGAGGGAAGCCGAACGGATCGCGGACCTGCACCGCCGGGCTTTCGACGGCGACTCCTGGCATGGACCCCACGTCTTCGAGATCCTGGAGGGCATAGACGCGGCCCGCGCCGCGCGGAAGCCGGTCGCCGGGGCGCACAGCGTCTGGGAGGTCGTGCTTCACATGAGAGCCTGGGAGGATGTCGTGGTGCGTCGGCTTCGCGGGGAGATCGTCGAGCTCACCGACGCCCAGGACTGGCCTCGGGTGGCCGATCCATCCGCGGCCGCCTGGAAAACGGCGATCGTCGGGCTGCGCGAGACCCACGACGAGCTCGCCCGGACGATCGCCGCGATCCCGGACGAGCGGCTGGAGACGACGGCGCCGGGCGGGAGGACGACGCTCTACCGGCTGGCCCACGGCGCCGTGCATCACGCCCTCTATCACGCGGGACAGCTCGCCATCCTGAAAAAGGGGTAACCTCTAGAGCGGCGGCGGGATCGGGCCGGCCCCGAAGTCGCGACTCCGTCAAGAACGGCCCGCTCCCTGCCGATCCATC
>DASSLZ010000286.1:0-9786 GCA_035689165.1 Candidatus Eiseniibacteriota bacterium
GCGCGCTGCGCGGTGAGCATCTCGTAGAGGATCGCCCCGACCGAGAAGATGTCGGCGCGATGATCCACCGGCTGCTGGCGGATCTGCTCGGGCGCCATGTAGCTCGCCGTGCCCATGATGGCGCCGGTGCCGGTGAGCTGCGACTGGAGCGGGGACGTGCCCTCGCCGTCCGACGCGCTTTCCGCCTGCGTCAGCTTGGCCAGGCCGAAGTCGACGATCTTCACGTGATCGCCGCTCATCACCATGAGGTTCTCGGGCTTAAGGTCGCGGTGCACGATCCCCTTGGCGTGCGCCACCTCCAGCCCCTTCGCGATCTGGATCGCCATCGCGATCGCCTTGCGCGGCGCGATCGGCCCCTCCTCGATGCGCGCGCGGAGCGTGGTCCCCGCGAGCAGCTCGCTCACGATGTAGGGGACGCCCGTCTCGACGCCGATGTCGTGGATGGCGAGGACGTTCGGATGGTTCAACTGTCCCGCCGAGCGCGCCTCGCGCTCGAAGCGCTTCAGGCGGTCGGCGTCGGCGGCGAACGCCTTGGGGAGCACCTTGACCGCGACCTGGCGGCCCAGCCGCGTGTCGCGCGCGCGGTAGACCTCGCCCATGCCCCCCGCGCCGATCAGCTCGTCGATCTGGTAGGGGCCGAGACGCGATCCGGAGGGAAGCGTGCTGCTCAAAACAGCCCCTCGACCACGTAGAGGTCGTTCAGCCGCTGCGCGTAGCTGTAGCCGTAGGCGTCGCCCACGGGGGTCATGCGGATCGACGTGATCCCCTCGACGCCGGTCGGGTCGGGCGGCGAGAGCTCCTTCCAGAGCGTGCGCTCGCCGGTGGCGATGTCGATCTTGAAGATCTTTGCGGGCAGCTCGCCCCGTCCAAAGACGAAGCCGGCGGAACCGTCGTCGCTCCAGCGGATCATCCGCTCGTTGGGAAGGACGCCGGGCAGCGGCCTGGGCTCGCCTCCGTCGACCGGGTAGATCTTGATCCGACGGTCGGGTCCCTGACAGGAGACCAGGCGGCCGTCCGGAGAGACCAGCGGGTCGAATGACGTGAGCCCCTCCTCGCTGAACGCCTCGTATTTGCCGGTCACGGGATCGACGCGGAAGAGCCGCGCGCCCTTGCCGGGCTCGTGGGCGAGCGCGCAGAAGGACATCCCGTCGGGGAACCAGGTGCCGTAGATCACTTCCAGCCCTTGCAGCTCGAGGAACCGCCCCTCGCCGGCGCCGCAGGGAAGCAGCGTGAGTCCGTGCGACACGTTGCCCGCGGTTCCGAGCGCCCACTGGCCGTCGGGCGAGAAGGTGAAGCCGATGCCGTCGCCCAGACGGATCGCCGGAGAGCCGTCGGTGCCGCGCAGGTAGACCGCGTGCAGCTCGCCGCCGCCGACGCCGGTCTCGTCGAAGAGGATGCGGGATCCGTCGCTCGAGAGATCGCGCACCAACGTCCAGTCCAGCCACGTCAGGTCGGTGGCGGTCGCGTGCGCGTGCCGGGCGTACTGCATCCGCATCCGCTCGTTCTCGAGCGCGACGAGGGCGGCGCCCTGCTTGGAGATGTCTTGCAGGGTCATGTGGCCGGGCACTTCGAGGATCGGCCGCTCCACGCCTTCGGGCGTGACGCGGTAGAGCGAGCGGCCGACGCCGGTGCGGAAGGCGGTGAAGACGATCTCCTTGCCGTCGGGAGACCAGGCCAGCCCGCGCGCGCTGGACCAGCCGGGCGACAGGCTCTTCGACGTCCCGCTCATGTCCACGATCGCGGGGCCGCCGGCGTCGTTGCCGCGGAAGGGATGATCGATGAACGCCACGTGCTTGCCGTCGGGCGCGACGCGCATGTGGCTGACCCAACCCGCCGTCTTGTAGAGCACGTTGCCGATCGGGTATTCGACGCGCGTCATGCCCGCCTCCTCGCGCACGATGGCGAGCTGGCGGCCGTCGGGACTCCAGTCGGCCTCGTAGACGTTGTCGAGGATCTCGCGCGGGGCGCCGCCGCCCGCGGGCATGCGCGCCAGCATGCCGCTGTAGATGAACCCGCCGCGCGGATGGCGTCGCAACGACACCGCCATCTCGCCGGTGACGGAGATGGCGAGCACGTCGGTGCGCGGGAAGCCGAGCGCGCGCGACTCGGGGTTCCCGGGATACGCCCAGAACAGCTCGGCGGGCCGTCCCTCCCAGGCCGCGCCGTAGCAGATCCCCTGGCCGTCGGAAGCGAAGCGGGCGGAGAGGATGGTGCCTTCGCGGTAGGTGGTGCGGCGGAAGGTGTGGCGCTTCAGGTCGAGAACGCCGATGGCGCCGGGAACGCCTGCCGCGGCGCCGGTCGCGCCGGCTGTGGCGGTCGCGCCGCGGCGCGAGGATGCGGCCGCCTCCACCTGCTGCAGTGCGAACACCAGGTCGTGCGCGCACTGGAACCGATCCTCGACGTTCTTCTCCAGGCAGTGCTCGATCAGGGCCGGGAGCCCGGGTGCGGCGTCTTCGATGTCGGCGGGCAGCTCCGTGGGCGTGTTGTGCAGGATCGCGCTGATCCGGTCGGCCGGCGTCGGCCCTTCGAACGCGCGCTGCGCGGTGAGCATCTCGTAGAGGATCGCCCCGACCGAGAAGATATCGGCGCGATGATCCACCGGCTGCTGGCGGATCTGCTCGGGCGCCATGTAGCTCGCCGTGCCCATGATGGTGCCGGTGCCGGTGAGCTGCGTGGCGAGAACGCCCGTCACGTCGCCGTCGGCGGCCGCGTCGGCGTGGGTCAGCTTCGCGAGCCCGAAGTCGACGATCTTCAGATGATCGCCGCTCATCACCATCAGGTTCTCGGGCTTCAGGTCGCGGTGCGCGATCCCCTTCGCGTGCGCGGCGGCGAGCCCCTTCGCGATCTGGATTCCCATCGCGACCGCCTTGCGCGGCGGGATCGCTCCTTTTGAGAGGCGCGCGCGGAGGTCGGTGCCGTCGAGCAATTCGCTCACGATGTAGGGGACGTCGCCCGTGGTGCCGATGTCGTAGATCGCGACCACGTTCGGATGATTGAGCTGCCCCGCCGAGCGCGCCTCGCGCTCGAAGCGCTTCAAGCGGTCGGCGTCCGCGGCGAACGACGTGGGGAGGACTTTGACGGCGACCTGGCGGCCGAGGCGTCCATCCTTGGCGCGATACACCTCGCCCATTCCGCCGCGTCCGATCAGCTCATGGATTTCGTAGGGGCCGAGGCGCGTCCCGGCCGTGATGGTGTTGGGCAATGGGGTAGCTCCGAGCAAGGCGTTCGCTTCGAGATTTCGTGGGATTAGTAGCGGTTAAGTATAGCAGGTTTATGTGTTTTGGCGGGAGGCGCGCGCGGGCGGGGCGTCTCGGCGGGGCCGGCTCGAGTGCGCGGTGGGTTAATATTTATATTAACTTACGCCAGCGCAAGTGCTGGCTCGCGTCAACTTGCGCCAGCTCAAGTTGATCTCACTTAGTCTGCCGTGCGGGGTTCACGGAGGGTGGCCCTGGCGATGAACTCCCGGATGAAGGCGATTCGTTGCTCGATGGGTTCGCGGGGCACGGTGATCAGCTCATAGCCCGCGTTCCGGTATCCCTCGAGAAGCTCCTCGTGGAAGCCGACCGCCTGCGCGTAGGTCATCTTCCGCTCATCGTCGGTGGTGTAAATCGCTTCCCAGGGCTCGAGAACGAGGACCTGGGGGTGATAGCGGTAACGCACGGCGGCTTCGACGCCGGGGGAAGGGTCGGCGCCCAGGTGGACGGCGTAGCCGACACAGTCCGGGATGCCGCGATCGTAGAGCACCGGCTCGCCAGAGCCGGCCGCTTCGTATTTCTCGATCGAACGGGCGAGGAGAAGCTCCACGAACCGCCCGGCATCCTGATCGGGCGTCCCTCGTCCGCCGGCGGCTCGCTCCTCGGCAAGGACCTCGCGCGCGGGCTCGGCCACGGGGCGGATGCCCGGCCCGAGCCGCGCGAGAATCGCAGTCTTCCCGCCGCCGGGCGCGCCGGTAAGGATGAAGCGGTGGTTCAGCTCCATCGCGCCAGCTGGGATGTTGCAGGCTTCGGGATGTTCATCGGGAGATGGGCCAAGGTGGCACAGTCAACATACTCCAGAGTATGTTGGTCGCACGCCTCAGGGCCAGTTACTCACGTGAATTAATATAAATATTAACTTGCGCCGGCGCAAGTACCGCATCGGGCATGGACCGGCAACCCTTCGCTTCCGGCTACAGCTGCCTCGTGCTGGCCGCGCCGAAGATCTTTCCCACGTTCTCTTCCGAGAAGAACTCCGCGGGCGAGAGGCAGGCGGCGTTCATTCTCGCGAAGGCGTCCATCTGCTCCTGGTTTCCGGCCATCGCGCCGAAGATCTGCTGCACCTGCGGCGGGGGCGGCTCGCACGTGGCGAGCTGGCAGGTGAAGTGGAAGATGGGCGTGACGCGCTCGTCGCGCTGGTACTGGTATTTTGCCATGGTCTCGTTGTAGGGCTCGGCGCCGCCCAGTGAGCGGTCGAGCGCCTCGGCGCACAGGTCGGCGCTCAGGAAGGCATCGGTGATTCCCATCGCGGTGATGAAGTCGCGGTTGTAGCCGGCGTCGCCCACCAGGGCCCAGCCGTCGCCGTAGGGCTTCCGGAAATAGTTCGGAACGTAGGTGCCGAAGAGCTTGGTCTCGCGCTTGGCCGCGCGGATGCGCTCGGCCAGGGCCGGATGCATGTCGAACATCTTCATCCAGTTCGCCTCGGCGTCCTTCTTGTTCGTCTCGAACTCGGTCATGGGCCAGCCGCCGACCAATAGCGTGAGCCCGTCGTTGGTGCCGAAGAGCGCGCAGCCGCGGTGGGGGAGGGCGTAGTTCTCGAACCGTCCCTCCGTGGGCAGATTGCTCCAGTACGAGTAGTAGCCGGCCAGGATCGGCGGCGCCTCGTTGTAGGCCTCGGGCTTCACGGCCTCGGCGACCTTGGAGAAGCGGCCGTCGGCGCCGACCGTGACCTTGGCGCGCTCCGTCACCGAAGCGCCGTTCTTGCCGTGGCCCCGGATCCCCGTCACGCGGCCGTTCTCGATGAGAATCTCGTCGACGGTGAATTCCTCCCGCACGTCGACGCCGGCTTCCGCCGCCCCTTCGACCAGGATCTTGTCCAGCACGGTGCGCCGCGGACCGTACGATACCGGCATCTCCGACGTGCCGGGGTTCCCCTCGAGCACCACGCGCCCGAAGTCGAACTTATAGCGGGTGATCGGCGGACAGCCGGTGGCCGCGACCCGATCGAGCAGCCCCCAGCGCTTCAGCGCGGCAACTCCGGGCGGATGGACCATGTGGGTCGAGAGGGTGTCGCTGGGGAAGGCCGCCTTGTCGACGACCAGGACCTTGTAGCCCTTCCGGGCGAGGAGCATCGCGGTGGGGGAGCCGGCGCATCGCGCGCCGACGACGATGACGTCGTAGCTCATGAGGACCTCCTTAGGGGTCGCGCTGCCCCCCCCCGTGCTGGCGAAGAAGCGCGGACGGCGATTCTAGCACTCTTCAGGGTCCACGCAATTGACCGTATCCTGGCTCTGTGCTGTAGCTTACGCGAAATATTTCACCTGAGTTGTTGACTCCACCCCCGCCCAGGCCTAGCGTGGTCGAGCCTTCCCAGGCAAGGAGGTCCCCATGTCCAAGGTTGCTCTGGTCCTGGTCGGATTCCTGATCCTCGCGGCGGTCTTGATCGCCGCCACTCCACCGCCCGCCAACCCCCGCGCCGAAGTCACGGCTGCCGTCAACGCGTACATCGATGCCGAGAACCGCGGCGACGTCTACGAGATGATGGCCCTGGTGAGCCGGCGCGACGACATCGTCTCCATCAGCGACGGGCAGATCCAGCGCGGCTGGCAGACGATCCGAAACAGCAACGATCAGATCGTCGGCCACGAGTCCGGGCCCGGCATGACGCTGGGGCCGGTCGACGTGATGGTCCTGGGCCCGACGGCCGCCGTGGCGGTCGCGCCCTTCACGTTCACGGTGGCCTCGGCGCAGGGGTCGGTCCGGGTCCCGGGCGCGACCTCCTTCGTGTTCGAGAAGAGTAGCGGCAAGTGGCTCGTGGTGCACGAGCACACGAGCATCACGACGCAGGAGGTCGCGCGCGGGATCGAGTGATGGAAGTCGGGGCGCGTCCCGCCCCCGAAGGCGGGGCGGCCACAACCGCCCCCGAAGATGCCAGCGCCGGTGAGGCGCAAACGAGGCGGAGCCTGCAATTGAATGCGGGCCCCGCCTCAGGCGTGTTTGGGATCTCATGCGATTGCAGATGGTCCGGGCGAACTGGATCTTGAGCCGCTGATTAGCCGATGTCCTAAAGGAGCCCCTCCAGTACGTAGAGCGTGCTCAGCCGCTGCATGTAGCTGTACGCGAAGGCCTGGCCGTCGGCTGACATTCGAACGGCGGTCACCCCCTCGACGCCCGCGGGATCCAGCGGCGAGAGCCGCTTCCACTCGGTTCGTTCCCCGGTGGCGTGGTCGACTTGGAAGACGCGAGCCGGCAATTCGCCGCGGGTGAACACGAAGAGCGCCGCCCCATCCGCGCCCCAGCCCACGGGGCGATCGGCCAGCGTGACCTGCGGCAGGCCTCGTGGCTCGGCGCCGTCCGTGAAGTAAATCTTCAGGGTCCGCTCGGGACCCATGGCGGCGACGGATCGTCCATCCGGCGACACCATCACTTCGTGCCAGGAAAGTCCCTCTTCGCTGAACGGCTCGAACTTCCCGGTGGCGGGGTCCAGCCGGTGCAGCCGCAAGCCATGGCCGGGCTCGTGAGCGATCATGCAGATCGTGCCGTCGGGGAACCAGCGCGCCGAGTTCACGTCCCAGGCGCCGGTCGGAATCGTCTTCGGCTCGCCGGCGCCCGCGGGGAGCAGTGTCAGCACGGAGGGTGACCGGCCGATCCCGGCGACCACCCACTGACCGTCGGGGGAAAGGTCGAACCCCTGGCCATCGCCCACGTGGATCGCGGGAGATCCATCCGTCCCGCGCAGGTACACCGAGTGCAGCTCGCCTCCACCCACGCCCGATTCTTCGAGCAGCAACTCGCGCCCGTCCGGCGTCATCCCGCGCGGCATCGACCAGTCGAGCCAGGAAAGGTCGCGGGGCACCGTCTCGCCGGGCGTGAGGAAGTCCGTTCGCATCCGCTCGTTCTCGAGGGTGAAGAGGACCGCCCCTTCCCGCGAGACGTCGTTCAGCGTCATGTGCCCCGGGACCTGCAGCAGCAGGCGCATCGTTCCTTCGGGGGAGATGGCGTAGAGCTCACGGCCGACGCCGGTGCGGAACGCGCTGAAGAGGATCTCCTTGCCGTCGGGGGACCAGGCGAGTCCGCGCGTGCTGGCCCATCCAGGGGACAGTGAGGTGTACCTGCCGGAGAGATCCACCATGGCGGGGCCGCCGGCGTCGTTGCCGCGAAGGGGATGGTCGAGGAACGCGATCTTCGTTCCATCCGGCGAGAGCCGCATGTGGCTGATCCAGCCCGCCGTTCGATGGAGCACCTTGCCGGCTGGATACTCGATCCGCTCGAAACCGCCCTCATCGCGCAGGATCACGAGCTGCCGGCCGTCGGGAGTCCAGTCGGCCTCGCGCACGTTGTCGAGGATCTCCTTGGGCGCGCCGCCTCCCGAGGGCATGCGCGCGAGCATCCCGCTATAGATGAAGCCACCGCGGGCCCGGCGCCGGAGCGAAACCGCCATCTCGCCCGAGCGCGCGATGGAGAGAATGTCCGTGCCCGGAAATCCAAGGGCGCGCGACTCCGGATTTCCGGGATAGGCCCAGAAGAGCTCCGCGGGCCGCCCCTCCCACGACGCGCAGAAGCACACCGCCTGGCCGTCGGGCGCGAAGCGTGCGGAAAGAAGGGATCCCTGCCGGTAGGTGATGCGCTTGTAGGTCAGGGCGGTCATCGGGGCCGGGGTGGACTCTGCGCCCGGCAGTACGTCCGGCCGCGCGGCGCCGCTCCGCCGGGACGCCGTCTCGATCAGGCTCAGCGCGAACGCGAGGTCGTGTGCGGTCTGGAACCGGTCCTCCGGTGCCTTCTCCAGGGCGCGCTCCACCAGCGAAGAGATTCCCGGCGCCGCTTCCTCGATGGAGACGGGAAGCTCCTCCGGCTTCGTGTTCAGGATCGCGCTCAGGCGGTCCATCGGTGTGGGGCCGTCGAACGCGCGGCGTGCTGTCAGCATCTCGTAGAGGATCGCGCCCACCGCAAACAGGTCGGCCCGATGGTCCACGGTCTGCTGGCGGATCTGCTCGGGGGCCATGTAGCTCGCCGTGCCGAGGATGGCGCCCGTTTCGGTCAGCTGCGGCGCGATGGACGCGGTGTCGTCTTCGCGCGTGGCCGCGGCCCCGGCCCCGGCTTCGCCGGACATGAGCTTCGCCAGGCCGAAGTCCACGATCTTCAAGTGATCGCCCTTCAGCACCATGAGGTTCTCGGGCTTGAGGTCGCGGTGGACGATCCCCCTGGCGTGCGCGGCCGCGAGGCCGTTCGCGATCTGGATGGCGAACGCGATCGCCTTCTTCGGGGGAAGCGGGCTCTGCGCCACGCGGGCGCGCAGCGTCGTCCCCTCGATCAGCTCGCTCACGAGGTAGGGCACGGCGCCCGCGACACCCACGTCGTGGATCGCGACGATGTTCGGATGGTTGAGCTGCGCGGCGGAGCGGGCCTCGCGTTCGAAGCGACGCTGGCGCTCGGCGTCGGCCGCGAAGGAAGAGGGGAGGATCTTGACCGCGACATCCCGGCCGAGCCGTGCGTCCTTGGCGCGGTACACCTCGCCCATGCCGCCCGCGCCCAGCAATCCTTGGATCTCGTAGGGCCCGAGACGGGAACCGGGCGGGATGGTTTCGGTCATGTCAGAGCCTCGGATGAATGCTGGGGATCGGCACCCTCAGAACAGTAAACGAATCGACGGAGCGATCGTAACGGGAGTGTGGAACATACTCTGGAGTATGCGTTTGAGCCTAAAAGGCACATTCCATCCCCGTTCAGCCTGGGCCGTCAGAGCGGCCTGACAAGTTGGCAGTATCTGCGGCAAATGGTGGCTCCGAGCCGTCATTCGGCGCTTCGCGAACAGGCAGCGAATCCTTGGCTTACGGATCCCGCCCTTCGGGCGGGGTATGGGTACGAACCCTGCAGGAGATGACGATGTCGGGAGATTTGGGATTGCCGACCCAACAGGCCCAGCCTGAGGGAGGTGACCATGAACCGGCTTATGAATGTTTCACCGGTGCCCGGCACGTTTGGCTTTGTGACGTTCCTGGTGCTGTTGCCCGTGGCGGGATTGGTCTTTGGAATCCTGCTCCTGGCATTGCTCGGCGCCATCTTCCATTAAGAGGAGAGGAACGCACTCCCCTGGCAGGGGGCCCAACGTAACGCAACACCGGTGAGTTTGAACGGCCCGCCGATTCGATGTTCGGTCTCTCCTGCTCGGACGTAGCCATGGAGCAGGGGGGAGAGTCGGCGGGCTCGTTCTACACCCGCGCCTAGCCCTCCGGAAGCACGTCCATCGCGGCCCCGACCCTTCCCGGAGAGCATCCATGAGCCTGCCGCGCCGCGGCCTCGCCGCACCTCTTCTGATCCTGGCGGCGACCTTCGTGGCCGCCATCGCCCTCGTCCCGACGACCCCCGCCCAGGCGGCTCCTCTTTTCCAGGCGGACTTCGAGTCCTACGACGCGGGCGCCACGCAGGCGTTCCTGCCGGGCGCCGCCCAGTCGCAGCCGACCGGCGTCGCGGCGGGCGACATGAACGGGGACGGCCTGGCCGATCTCGTGGTCGCCTGTCCTGGAAGTCCCGCGGGCGCCTTCACGGGGAGCACGATATCGGTCCTTCTTCGCCGGACCTCTGCGGCCGTGCC
>DASSLZ010000287.1:0-7927 GCA_035689165.1 Candidatus Eiseniibacteriota bacterium
CTGGAGCACACCTCGCTTCGCTACCGGAACGAGGGGCGCGCCGGCGCCACCAAGGCGATCGGCAAGCTCGGGATCCGCACCGACGCCGCCGAGGCGCGCCTGGTCGAGCTGCTCGGCGACCGCTGGTTCCGCGTCCGGAACGCCGCCGCCTGGTCGCTCTGGAAGATCAAGTCGCCGAGAGCTGAGGCCGCGATCGCCGCCGCGCTGGAGCGCGAGGCGCTCGACATGTGCCGCGGGGCCATGCGCGACGCCCTCGACGGGGTGCGCAAGGGGCGGTAGGCTCTCCGGGTTCCATCGCGCGCACCGATCCCTCCGGGAATCCAAACGCATGCCGCTTCAGACCGGAACCAAGCTTGGCCCCTACGAGATCGTCGCGCCCCTGGGCGCCGGCGGCATGGGGGAGGTCTATCGCGCGCGGGATCCCCGTCTCGGGCGCGAAGTGGCGGTCAAGGTGCTCCCCCCCGCATTCGCGCGGGACCGGGAGCGGCTGCAGCGTTTCGAGCACGAGGCTCGGGCCGCCGGCGCGCTGAATCACCCAGGCATCACCGCCATCTTCGACCTCGGCACCCAGGATGGAATCCCGTTCCTGGTCAGCGAGCTGCTCGAGGGGGAGAGCCTCCGGACCGTTCTCGCGAACGGCCCGCTTCCGCCCGCGCGCGTCGCCGACCTGGGAATCCAGGCCGCGCAGGCGCTCGCCGCCGCGCACGCGAAGGGTATCGTCCATCGGGACCTGAAACCGGAGAACCTCCACCTCCTGCCGGAAAGCCTCTGCCGGCGACCCTCGACGCCGCGATTCCCGGCCTCGAAGCGGTGATCCGGCGCTGCCTCGAGAAGCGCGTGGACGACCGGTTCGGCACCACGCGGGATCTCGCGTTCACGCTGCGCCTCCTGACGGACGTCCAGGAACGGGCGGTTCCTTCGGCTCCAAAGGGGAGCGCGGCCGCGCTGCCGCCGCCGCGGGACGTGAAGTTTCGCCAGCTCACCTTCCGGGAGGGGCTCGTCTCGGGAGCGCGCTTCGCTTCCGACGGGCGCACGGTCGTGTATGCCGCTACCTACGCCGGCGAGCAGCCGGACCTCTATCTCGCGCGCGTGGGAAGCCACGAGCATCGTCCGCTGCACATGCCGGGCGCGCGCATCCTCTCGATCTCCCGCGCCGACGAGCTCCTGGTCCGGCTTCGTTCCCGCGACGTCGGAGGCTTCGTGAACCTGGGCGTCATCGCCCGCGTGCCGCTCATGGGCGGCATCCCGCGGGAGGTCGCCGACGAGGTCTTCCAGGCCGTGTTCAGCCCCGATGGGCGCCAGATCGCCGCGATCCGCTTCGTCTCGGGAGCCGCACGCCTCGAATACCCGCTCGGGACCGTCCTGGCGGAGACGGAGGGGTGGTTCAGCAGTCCGGCGGCCCTCGCGGATGGAGAGGTCTTCTACGTCGATCATCCCACGCGCGGGGACAACGCCGGCTACCCGATGGTCGCCGGGCCGCGCGGTCAGCGGCGCCTGAGCGACGAACGATTCAGCTCGGTCGCCGGAGGCGCGGCGTTTCCGGACCGCAGGCACGTGCTGATGTCGGGCCAGCAGGCGGACGGCAGCGGCGGCCTCTTCTTCGTATCACTCGAGGGCGGGTACCGCCCCGCCTACCGCACCCCCTCCTGGGCGTTCGTGGAGGACGTCTCCGACGCGGGCGACGTCCTCCTGACCAGCCGGACCCCGCGCATGCTGATGGAGACGGGAACGCGCGGTCACGAACCGCCGCGCGACCTCTCCTGGCTGGACTGGACGCTGGCGCGTGATCTCACGGCCGATGGAACGACCGTGCTGTTCGACGAGACGGGGATTGGGGCCGGCCAGGCGACCGTCTTCGTTCGCGGAACCGACGGTTCCCCGCCGGTTCGCATCGCGGAGGGGGATGGCGTCGGGCTGTCGCCGGACGGGCGCACCGCGATCGTCATCGACCCGGCCGATCCAACCGGCTTCGAGCTGGTGCCGATCGGAATCGGCAGCGCGGAATCGCATCGCACGGCACCGGTCCGCGTCATGACGGGCGCGTGGTTTCCCGACGGGAAGAAGCTCTGCATCGGCGGGCACGAACCGGGAAAGCGCCCCCGCCTCTATCGGTACGACCTGGCGACGCGAGCCATCGAGCCGCTGACCGAGGAGGGAACGGGCATCGGCTACTGCTCCGTCTCGCCGGATGGCGCGTTCGTATTCGTTCTGGGCCCCCGGGGACATTCGATCTACCCCGTTGGCGGCGGCGAGCCGCAGGTCCTGAGCATGATCGGAACCCAGCACCGCGGCATCGGCTGGAGCTCCGACGGCCGCGCGGTCTTCGCGTTCGAGCGGGGGCGGATTCCCGCCCCGGTGCTGCGCATCGACCTCGCGAGCGGCCGCGCCGAGCCATGGATGGAAGTCCATCCTCGCAGTACCGGCGGCGTGAACGGATTCAACGTGGTGTGGCTCTCCGCGGATGGGGAGCGCTACGTGGGCGGCTACTCGCGCACGCTGTCGGAGCTGTTTCTCCTGAAGGGGCTGGCCCCATGAGCGGAACGGCGAGGCTCGCGCCCGGGACGCGGCTCGGTCCCTACGAGATCGTCGCGCCCTTGGGCGCGGGCGGCATGGGGGAGGTCTATCGGGCGCGCGATCCGCGGCTGGGACGCGAAGTGGCGGTCAAGGTGCTCCCGCGCGCGTTCGCCTCCGACCCCGACCGGCAGCGACGCTTCGAGGCGGAGGCCCGCGCGGCCGGCGCGCTGAATCATCCGAACATCGTCACCCTCTTCGACGTCGGCGCGACGGATGGAACGCCCTACCTCGTCACCGAAGTGCTCGAAGGGGAGACGTTGCGCGCGCTCCTTTCCCGCGGGCCGCTGGCGCCCGCCCGCGCCGCGGCGCTCCTGGGCCAGGCCGCACTCGGCCTCGCGGCGGCGCACGCGAAGGGGATCGTGCATCGGGATCTCAAGCCCGAGAACCTCTTCGTCCTCCCGGACGGCCGCGTGAAGGTCCTCGACTTCGGGATCGCGAAGCTCGTGGCCGGCGAAGCGTCGGCCGCCGCGGAGACGACGCCGGTGTTCGCCTCGATGACCGCGTCCGGGACCATCCTCGGCACCGTCTCCTACATGGCGCCCGAGCAGCTCCGGGACCAGACGGTGGACCATCGCGCCGACCTCTTCGCGCTGGGGGCGATCCTCTACGAGCTCGTATCGGGGCGACTGGCCTTCCCGGCCGACACCGCGGCCGACCGCGTGACGGCGATCCTCACCGCGGACCCCAAGACGCTGGATCCGGCCGTGGAGGCGGCGATGCCGGGCCTGTCCGAGCTGATCCGCCGCTGCCTCGAGAAGCGTCCCGAGACCCGGTTCGAGTCGGCGCGCGACCTGGCCTACGCGCTGGAGATCCTCGCCGGCGCCTCCGGCTCGTCGCGGCAGCCGATGGAAGCGCCGGTCGGGACCCCGACCGCGGGCCTGTCGCTCAAGATCCGCCAGCTCACCTTCCGCGAGGGCTATCTCTCGGAGGCGCGATTCGCGCCCGACGGCGTGACGGTGGTCTACCGCGCCGCGTGGGAGGGGCAGCCGCCCCGGATCTTCCTTTCGCGAACGGACAATCCGGACTATCAGCCGCTTCAGCTCGGCAACGCCGAGCTCCTCGCGGTTTCATCGACCGCCGAGCTGGCCGTCGGTCTCAATCCGCGGGACATGGGCGGCTTCATCCAGCTGCACACGCTCGCGCGCGTGTCCATGCTGGGGGGAGTGCCCCGTGAGCTGGCCAAGGACGTCTTCATGGCCGACTGGGGACCCGGCGGCCGATCGCTCGCCGCGATCCGCCTCGTGGACGGGCGCTTCCGTCTGGAATACCCGCTGGGGACCGTGGTGCACGAGACGTCCGGATGGTTCAGCCGGATTCGGGTCGCTCCCTCCGGAAAGCAGATCGCCTTCTTCGAGCATCCGGTCACCGGGGACAACGCGGGAGACCTGAAGATCGTCGAGCCGGGCCGCCCCACGAGGACCCTGGTGACCGGGCTCAACAGCGCGGGCACGCTTGCCTGGAGGCCGGACGGCAGTGAGATCTGGTACTCGGCCACCGCGGAGGGAGAGGGGGCCGGGCTCATCTATGCCGTGACGCTCGAGGGGCGCGTGCGGGTGGTCTACCAGACCCTGGGCTGGCCCGTGCTCTATGACTTCTCGCAATCCGGCGACGCCTTGATCGGGCGCATGAAGCCGCGCTTGAGACTCCAGACCGGCACGCGCTCGGCGGCAGGCGCGGACACGGTCGAGCTCTCCTGGCTCGACTGGAGCCTGGCCCGGGACCTCACCGAGGACGGCTCGATGGCCCTCTTCGACGAGACCGGCCCCGGAGTCATGCACGGCGCGGCCGTTTACGTTCGGAGCACGGACGGATCGGCCGCCATCCGGATCGGCGAAGGGGTCGGAATGGGCCTCATGCCCGACGGCCTGCATGCGCTGACGATCGAGGTCATCGACTCCGAGCGCGTCGTCGGGATCTGCCCGCTGGGAGCCGGGGAGCCGCGGCGCATCCGTCTCGGGGGCGTCGTCACTCATTTCGGCCGGCCGTTTCCCGACGGGCGTACCGCGGTGATCGTCGGCCACGAACCCGGTCAGGGGGGCGGCCTCTACCGGCTCGACCTGGAGACGGGGGGTCTGGAGCGCATCACGCGCGAGCCGATCACGGTGCGTCACGCACGGCCCACGCCCGACGGGAGCGCCGTTCTCGCGAGCCGGGCGGACGGCACGTACGCCCTGTTTCCCGTGGACGGCGGGCCCTCGCGGGCCGTCCCCGGCCTCGAGTCGGACGAGCGCCCCTCCCAGTTCACGGAAGACGGAAGGCACGTCTACACCTTCCGGCGCGGCGTCGTCCCCTGTCCGGTCGCGCGCGTCGATGTCGAAACGGGGCGGCGCGAGCCCTGGTTCGAGATCGAGCCGGTCACGCGGAACGGGACCGACTCGTTCATTTCGGTCCTGTTCACTCCGGACGGGGAGCGATACATCGCCTCGTTCGGCCAGTACGTCAACGACCTGTTCCTCGTCAGCGATCTTCGCTAGGTGGCGCGCCCGCGCGGCCCCGCGCTACACTGACCCCATGCATCTGACCACCGTCACCCGGACGATCCGCGGCAAGGCGCTCATCCTCTGGGACCCCAAGCGTCCCGGGAAGAAGCGCGACGCCATCGATACCGATCAGATCACGCCCGCCGAGGACTGCGTGTCGGAAAGCCTCGCCACGCTCGACGAGCGCTGGAAAGCGGGCGCCTTCCGCCACGTCATGCCCGATTTCCGCGCGCGGGTGCACGGGGGGGAGACGTTCCTGATCGCGGGCGACCGCTTCGCGATCGGTTCCTCGCGCGAGATGTCGCCGGCCGGGCTCAAGGGGATCGCCGAGGAGGCGGGGCTCGAGATGGTCGTAGTCTGCGGCGCGAACATGGGAGACATCTTCCGGCGTAACGCGCTCAACCTGGGCCTGCACGTGGTCCAGAGCCTGGAAGCGGTGGAGGACGCGGCCGACGGCGACGAGCTCGAGTTCGACGTCGAGACGCGCGCGCTCCGGAACGTGACGAAGGGGAAGGAGTACCAGCCGAAAGCGCTGACCCCGAAGGAAGACGAGATCCGGAAGAGCGGCGGCATCTTCGCCATGGGGCGGCGCGAGGTCGCGCCGGCGCGCGGGCGCGTGCCGGCGGTCGAGTTTCCCGATCCGATCACCGCGAGCCGGATGACCGCGACCGAGCAGATCCTCTGGGCGCACCGCGTGGACAAGAGCGCGGACGTGCGCCCGGGCGCCACGATCCAGGCATACGCCGATCTCCTTCCCGCGTCCGACGGCACCGCGCCCTTCGCCATCCACACCTTCCGGCAGATCGTGGGGGACGCGGCCGCGGTTCCACGCCTGGCGGCGATCGCGAACGACCACTTCGTCTTCACGGGGAAGGACGCCGATCAGAAGCAGACCGGCATCTCGCGCGAGTTCGCCGCCCACCACGGCATCAAGGCTCCGTACTACGCGCCGCCGGGGACCGGGATCTTTCATTTCTATTTCCCGGAACAGGGGCTCGTGATTCCAGGTGGTTTCTATCCGGGGGCAGACTCCCACAGCCGCGCCTACGGCGCCTACGGCGCCGTAGGAATTGGCGTGGGAAGCACCACGCTCGGCTTCGGCTGGGCGACGGGCTACGTCTACGTCACCGTGGCGAAGCAGCGGCGCGTCGCCCTCCGCGGGAGGCTCCAGCCCTGGGTGAGCGGCAAGGACATCGTGCTCAAGCTGCTCTCCGGTTGGGGCGTGAAGCAGTCGCAGGGGATGAGCGTGGAGTTCCAGGACGAGGGGGGCCAGCTCCCGATTCCCTACCGCAACACCATCGCCAACATGATGGCCGAGGCGGAGGCGATGAACGGCATCTTCCCGCAAGATTCCGTGACCGACGAGTGGTTCCAGGATCGCGGGTTCAAGCTTCGCTACCCGAGGGTCGCGCCCGGGGAGGACGCCGTGTACGAGATGGACGAGACGCTCGATCTCACCGGCGTCGCCCCGATGATTGCCAAGCCGTTCAGTCCCGGAAACGCCTATCCCGCCGAAGAGGTGGCGACCGAGCGGCTCACGTTCCAGAAAGCGATGATCGGAAGCTGCACCAACGGCGGCTACGACGACCTTCTCTCGGCCGCGCTCGTGCTGCGCGGCGCGCGGGCGATGGGAATCGACCGCGTGAAGGGGAAGCACGAGTTCATCGTCTTTCCGGGAAGCGGCACGGTGAAGCTGCAGATCGAAAATCCCGATCCGCGCCTGGGCGGGGAATCGGTCGCGCAGGTCTTGCGCGCGGCGGGTGCTTTGATTCGCGAGTCGTGGTGCGGCCCCTGCTTCGGCCAGGGCCCCGACGCGCTGGAATCGGGGGAGCGCGCCATCACCTCGTTCAATCGGAACTGGCAGAACCGGATGGGCGTGGGCGGCGAAGGCTACCTCGCGAGCCCGGCCGTGGTCGCCTCCTCGGCGCTCGCGGGGTACATGGCGCCCCCCTCGGAGCTGGGGCTGGTGTGGGACGCGGAGATCTTTGGGGTCTAGTCTCGCCTACTTGAGGAGGCTCATTTTCCGGGTGAGGGAGCGCGTTCCCTCGTTCAATTCGTAGAAGTAGATCCCCGACGCGACGCCGTGGCCGCCGTCGTCCTTGCCGTCCCATCGGACCCGGTAGCCGCCGGCCGCCAGCCGCTCGTTCACCAGCGTTCGAACCATCCGTCCCTGGGCCGAGAAGACGCGCAGCGACGTGCGGCCGCTCTCGGCCAGCTCGAAGCGGATCGTCGTGACCGGATTGAACGGGTTGGGCGAGTTGGCGGCGAGCGCGAAGCGTGGGCGCGGCGAGGACGCGTCCACCTCGACCGCCGCGGGGGTCGAGATCAGGAAGAGGCTGTCGGAGGACGCGACGTAGGTCGTGACTCCCGCGTGCGCGGTCGCGCGCACCTTGGCCTGCAGCGTCGAGTAGGAGGCCTCGACGAAGTAGGAGAGCGACCGCGGCGGGCCGGGGATGACCGTGTAGAGGGTGCCGAGCCGCACGGGATAGGTCGCGCCGCCGTCGGTGGAGAGGTCGAACTCCACGGAGTCGGCGGTCGCGCCTCCCACGACCACCGTCACGGAGTCGGGCTTGCCGGGCGGGATCTGCGCGCCCTTGGCCGGGTGCGTCACCGTCGCGAGGAAGAGTGGCGCGGCCGCGGCCTGAATGTCCAGCTTGCCGTAGCCCCACACGTTGTTCGGCACGGTACCGGTGAAGGCGTCGGAACGCGCCGTCGAGCGAAGGCGAGCCTTGATCGCCGACGGCGACTTCCCGGCCCATGCCGCCTGGGCCAGGAGGATCGCGACCGATCCGGTGACGTGCGGCGACGACATGCTGGTGCCCGCCTCGATGTGGTGCACGCCGTCCTGCGCGATGAGCGCCGTGGCCGGGTTG
>DASSLZ010000288.1:0-5245 GCA_035689165.1 Candidatus Eiseniibacteriota bacterium
CGGCGCCCTCGAATTCCATCGTCCGCACTTCGCCCCAGGCGATCTCCGACAGGAGCGGCGCGTTGAACGCGGTGTGGCGGCGGAAGTCGCTGCCGTCGGGCAGGCAGGAGCACGCCTCGGCCGGCTCGGTGATCGTCTGGAGCGTGAACGTGACGCGGCCGCCCGGTCCCGTGGCGAGCGCCGCGGCCGAGCCCCCCTGAACGATGACCCGCGGCGTGCCACCTCCGGGCGCCATCGAAAAGAGCGATACGCGCCCCTCGTCCTCGCATTCGATGATGAGCGTCCCGTCCGGCGTGAACTCCCAGGCCGACGGAGAGCGGTCCCACCCTTCGGCCATCGGCGTGTGCGTCCCCGCCTCACGGTCGTAGCGCATGAGACGCACGCGGTCGGCGTAGAAGTAGGGATCCTTCTGCGCGCCGTAGACGATGGAGCGCCTATCCGGAGCGTAGCGGGGCCGGTGCATGTCGGCCGCGCAACCCTGGGGCACCCCCTCGGGCGTGAGGCAGCGGATCGCGCCGCCGCCCACGGGCACCGTGAAGAGCGCCCAGCGGAGCAGATGGTGCGGCGGCCGGCTGGAGTTGGCGACGAAGGCGATCTCCGAGCCGTCCGGGGCGATGTCGTACTGTCCGGAGGGCTCCATGAAGTCGAACCAGCCCGTCCCCGCGGGCGTCAGGTCGGTGAGCGCGCGCGTGGCCAGATCGAGCAGGAACAGGTGCGGGACTTCCCCGCCGGTCAGCCAGCGGTCCCAGTAGCGGTACAGCCGGCTCTCGGTCACGTGCGCCTTGACCGGATCCTTCGCGCGCTGTTCCAAGAGCTCCTTCGTCCCCTCGGGCGTCGGCGCCTCCTCGAGGAGCATCGCTCCGAAGACGATCCGCGTCCCGCCCGGGAGCCAGCGCGGGTCGAAGACCCCGAGCGGCATGTCGGTCAGCCGCTCCGGCTCGCCGCCGTCCAGCGGCATGACGTGGACTTGCGGGCGCTCTTCCCCGACCGAACGGGGAAACAGGAGCCGGGTTCCGTCGGGCGAATAGACGGCGTCGCCCGCGTTCGCCTCCTCCGACGTGAGCGGGCGGGGCGCGCCCTCGGCCGGAATCAGCCAGAGCCGCGTGCGGCCGCGGTTCTTGTCGAGATCGAACGACGTGACCGGGACGATGATCGCGCTGCCATTCGGAGCCGCGGCAGGCGTGCCGACCCGCTGGATGCGCCAGAGGTCCTCGGCGTTGAAGCGCCGTCCCTCGGGATTTCTCGCGGGGTAGAGAACGGTTGCTGTGCGGGACGGACGCTCGGCGAGATGCAAGGCGCTCCTCCGAAGAACGAGCAGGTGAGCCCGAAACGGCTGGGGAGATACGAACTTCCATTCTACGTCCGCCGTTCGCCGGGGGGAAGGGTCGGCTGCAACGCAAAGAAAGGCGGGGCCGGCCGCTCCCCACGGCCGAACCCCGCCCCCGGCGACGCCCGCCAGGCGGGCGTCGATTCGATCGGCTTCGACATCTGCGTTGCTCGTTCAGGTAAACGACCGGCGGGCTGAAAGCGCACGCGAAAATCGCGCGGTTTTTGCGGCTAAGGGCTCGGCGGCGCCTTCAGACGGATTCGCCAGAGACCCGCCCGGCCCGACCGGAAGGCCTCGCTGGCGCGAAGCCGGTCCAGGATGGCGGCCATCTTCCCGGTGACCGGGACCGGCATCGTGCCACCGATGCCGCGCGTGACGACTTCGCCAGCCGAAGCCGTTTGAGGCGAGGCATCGTCGCCGCCGGCGCGGGGTACGTCGCGAAGCATGGACTCGAGCCAGGGGAGCTTCGAGAGCGACGTGATCAGCGCCACCGTCTCACGGCCGTTCTCCGAGTCGATCACCCAGGCGCGAGCCTTGGCGCCTTCCCCGTCCGGCAGCAACTGGCTCGTCGCCGGGGCGATCGGGTTCCGCGCCCGATAGCCGGAGAGCGGGAAGAGCACGTAATCCTTCCCCGCCCCGTCCTCGTCGAGGACGTAGCAGGTCACGGGATCGGGGCCGGTCTCGACGGCGAGGGAGAGCGCGTCGCCCGAACGGATCGTGGCGCCGTCGGCGAGCGGTTCCTTTCCGACCTCGGAGATGCGGTAGAGGACGGGCATGGCGCGGAGTCCTGCCGGTGCCTGACTTGCCGGCGCGGCCGGGGACTCGACCACACCGGACGGCGCGACCCCGGACGGGGCGTTCTCGACGCGCGCGGCCACGACGGTGCTCGTGGCGTACGCTCTCCCTGTCGCGTCGCCCTGGTAACGATGCGCCAGCCAGGGGATGCCCCACTGCGAGATACCCGTCGCGACGAGCGCGGAGATCACGGCGCAGGCCCCGAGCGCCGCGGCCATGGAATCGCGCCCGGCAGGTTGGTAGGTCTCCGCCGGCACGCGCTTCGCCGGCAGCGTGGGATCGAGCGCGAGCTTGAGCGCCTGGGCCATCGCGTTCGGCCCCGCGTAGCGGCGCCTGGGATCGGGCTCGAGGGCACGGTCCACCGCGGCGGCCAGGGCGCCCGGGATTCCGGGGCGCGCTTCCGCCAGCGGCGTCCGCCCGCGCCCGATCGCGAGCAGGAGGTCGCGCGGCGAATCGGCGAGGAGAGGATAGCGGCCGGTGAGGAGGCGGTAGAGGAGCACGCCGAGCGAGTAGACGTCGGAGGCGGGCGTCGGCCGTGCCCCGCGCAGGATCTCGGGCGCGACCGAAAGGAGCGAGCCGTACCCCGAGCCGGAGCCGTCCTCGTCGAACCGATCGTCCATCGCGCCGAAGTCGGCCAGGACCACCCGGCCCCCATCCTCGCGCAGCACGTTCTCCGTCTTCACGTCCGTATGGATCAGCCCGGTCGCGTGGATCGCGGAGAGCGCGCTGCACAGCTCGATCCCGATCCGCGCGGTCTCTTCGGGAGCGAAGGGGCCGTCCGACTCGAGGAGCTCCTCCAGCGTGCGGCCGCGGACCAGCTCGGTCCAGATCCCCGCGCGCCCTTCGCGCACGCCCACGCCGTACACGGCGAGCACGCCCGGGTGGCGCACGCGGGCCAGACGCCGCGCCTCTTCGAGAAACTCGGGCACGCCGGCCGCGGAACGCGGCGGATCGCGCAGCACCTTGAGCGCCACGTCGCGCTGCAGCGAGCGGTCGAAAGCTCGAAACACCTGGCCGAAGGAGCCGGCCCCGATCTGCTCCAGGACCCGGAGCGATCCCCACTTGGAGTCGGTCGCCAGGAGCGGCGCGTGCAGGCTGGCCCGTATCTCCTCGGCTGCCTTTCCGTAGTCGCGGAACACCGAGTCGATCAGCTCGAACGATCGGACGCTGGCCGCGTCGGCGCCCGTCGATTCCATCCGCTTCCAGTCGATCTCGGCCCCGTCGGCGACGGCGGCCGCCAGCTGCAACGGATCGCCCTCGCGGGGGTTCGTTTCGCTCATGCGTTCTCCCGGATCGCCGCCGCGAGCCGTTCGATCGCCCGCGTCACGGCCATCCGCGCGGCGTTGGCCGTGGGAAGGTCCAGCTCGGCGGCGATTTCAGCGTGGGTGAGACCCATCTCGCGCATCACGATCAGCTCCTGCTCACGGGGCGTGAGCGACGCCAGCGCCCGCTCGTACCGCTCCTTGCGTTCCTTGGCTTCGTACTCCTCGTCGGGCCGGAGCGCGGAATCGGGGTAATCCCCATCCAGCTCCGCGCTTGGCTTCTTGGTCATCCACCGGCGGTTCGCCGAGGCGACCTCGTTCTTGAGGATCTCGTGCAGATATCCCAGGAACGAGCCCTGGTGCCTGTAGACGAACCCATCCAGGGAGTGAAACGCCTTGGAGAGGCAAATGTGCACAAGGTCCCGCGTCTCGTTCTGGCCGCGGGCGGAGGCGCAAAGCCTTCCGTGGGCCCAGCGCATGAGGGCCATGTGGTACCGCTGGAAGAGCTGGGCGAAGGCGCGTTGATCGCCGGCCCGCGCGCGCTCGAGGAGCGTGCGCGTGGGATTCAGGGTCTGGCCGTCGCCGTCCTGGCTCGAGGGGAGCACGATGACGACTTTTCCTCAGCGAGGAGATCCGAGCGTAGGGGGCTTACAAGGGACTGATTATACATAACTTACAGTGGACTTCAAGCCGGAAAAAGCCCTGCCGCGCTGGAGCCGGGCGGCGCGGCAGGGCCGGGATGACCTAGAAGCGAAGGACCGCGGCGATCGGCCGCTCGGTCGGAAGCTCCGGCTGGGAGAGGACGTAGATCTCCGCGCCGCGCTTCCACGCCTCCTCGCAGACGTCGTCCAGAAGGTCGGGATTGGCATGGCCGTTCGGCCCCTGGAACAGCGTGACCTCGCCCGTTTTCCGGTCGAGACGCCCCCAGGTGTTCCCATTCTCCGCGGCGAGGACCGAGCGCACGCGTCCCTGGACCACCGCCGCCGCCACCGGCTCGACGCCGTCAAGGGCGAGGCCCTTCGAGGCGAGGGATCGGTACTGGTCCACCCACTCGGCCACGCGGCGCTCCCGCTCGCGGGTCACGATCGGCCATGCGGCGGCGTGGATGGTCTCCCCGTTCGCGCGGTCGAAGTTCCCCTCCGGACCCTCCTCGAGCAGGTGCGGATAGGTGTTCGCCTCCTTGTAGATCGGCCGGTAGTACTTCACCGCCGCGAGGATCAGCGGCGCCCGCTCGTGGCTCAGGTACTCGCGGAGGCCCTTGTCCACGGCACGGAAGAACTTGAGCAGGGTCTCCTTTCGCTCTTCCTTTCCGGGACCGCGGCCGTGATACGCGCGCCCCCCGAAGCCACCCCCGTGCACGACGACGCCCCGCTGATGCTCGTCCAACTCGCTCGCCCCCAGCGCGGCCGTCAGGTCGGAGGGCAGCGCCGCGAGCTCCACCGGCTCGGCGCCAAAGGAGCTGCCGTGATAGAGGGTGACCGCGTTCTGGCTGATGGCGAGCACGTAGTAGCGCGAGTTCGATCGCAGAAACCGGAAGAGCGGCTTGGTGTGGAAGGTGTCCGCGACGACGACCGCCTCGGGGAGCGGCATCGGGACGCGGAAGACAGCGGCATAGGTGGGCGCCGCGTAGACGGCCAGGCCGTCGAGCGCGTATTCCCAGACTCCCGGATCGTCGAGAAGGCGCCGCATGGGATCGAGCAGCGTCGCTTGATCCTTCGCGGGCCTCGCCGCGAGCTCCGATTCCGCCTTGGCCAGCAGGGTCTTGAACTGGATCGGGTCCTGCGTCCAGTCCGGATAGCGGCGGTGCGTCGCGAGATGGATCGAGACGCAGGGCCCGCCCTGAACCGACAGGAGCTGCTGC
>DASSLZ010000289.1:0-2817 GCA_035689165.1 Candidatus Eiseniibacteriota bacterium
GCCTCAGCGAGTCGCTGGGCGCGCCGGGAAGCCACACGCTGATTCCGCTGGGGGTATCGGACGAATGAAGATCGGGATCACCTGCTATCCGACGCACGGCGGCTCGGGCGTGGTCGCGACCGAGCTCGGGATGGAGCTCGCCAAGCGCGGGCACGAGGTGCACTTCATCTCCTACCAGGTCCCGTTCCGCCTGAAGCCCTACCAGGACAACGTCTACTTCCACGAAGTGCAGATCACGACCTACCCGCTCTTCCAGTATCCGCCCTACACGCTGGCGCTCGCGGCGAAGATGGCGGAGGTGGCCGACGAAGCGGAGCTGGACGTGCTGCACGCGCACTACGCCATCCCGCACGCCATCTGCGGCTACCTCGCGCGCCAGATCGCGAAATCCACCAAGCTCCGCATGGTGACCACGCTCCACGGCACCGACATCACGCTGGTGGGCTCGGACACCTCGTTCCGCGGCCTGACCACGTTCGGCATCGAGCAGAGCGACGGCGTGACCGCGGTCTCGGAGTTCCTGAAGCGGAAGACGATCGAGGTCTTCTCGCCCCGCCGCGCGATCCGCGTGATCCCGAACTTCGTGGACACCGAGCGCTACGCCCCAAGGCCCCCCAGCGAGTGCCGCCGCGAGCGGTACGCGAAGAAGGGGGAGCGGATCCTGGTCCACATCTCGAACTTCCGCCCGAGCAAGCGCGTCTCCGACGCCGTGCGCGTCTTCGCCGCGGTGCGCCGGGAAGTGCCGGCCGTGCTGCTCATGGTTGGCGACGGCGTGGAGCGCTCCCAGAGCCGCGAGGTCGCGGTCGAGCTGGGCGTGGAACGCTACGTGCGGTATCTGGGTCAGATGGACGCGGTCGAGGACGTGCTGGGCTGCGGGGATCTCTTCCTGCTCCCGAGCGAGCACGAGAGCTTTGGACTGGCGGCGCTGGAGGCGATGTCGAGCGGCGTGCCGGTGATCGGCACCACCGCCGAGGGGCTTCCCGAGCTGATCCGCCCCGGCGAGACCGGCTACCTGCTGGCGGTCGGCGACGTGGAGGGGATGTCGCGCCGTGCGATCGAGATCCTGAGCGATACCGAGAAGCGCGAGGCGATGGCCGCGGCGTCGCGGCGCATCGCCGTCGAGAAGTACGACGCGAGCAGCATCATCCCCCTGTACGAAAACTTCTACGCCGAAACGCTGGATCTACCGCCGCGGATGCCGGCGCACCTGGCGCCACCGGAGGGGTTGGCCTGAAGCGGGGCGTTTGACCGCTGTAGTGGGCCGTCGACGGGTCCACCCGAAGGTCGAACGTGGAGTCGGAGCCGGACGCCACCGGTTCGAAACTGCCCAGCGTTCGCCATTGATCATCGTAGGCGGTGATGCGGTACAGGCGTCCCGTCGCGACGATGAAGTGAAACCGGCCGCTCCCATCCGTCTGCGAGAACGCACCCCGGGTCCCGTTGATGTCATCGGCTTCGACCCCCACGTCCGGGATCGGCTGGTCGTCGCTGATCCTCCTGAGAATGCCGCTCCACTCCGTTCCGGAGAGATCGAAGTCGATCGTCGCGTCGGCGCTCACGACCAAGCTGACCATGCTTCGCGGCATGATTTCGGAGCTCGGGGAGGCGACCTGCATCCGGTAGGTGGCGGAGGGCATGTACAGCGTCGCGCTCCCAGCCGCGTCCGTGATCGCGGGAACGGTGGCTGATGGGGAGTACGCGGTGACGTGAGCGTTTTCCATGGGAATCCCGTTCTGCCCCGTCACATGGACCGTCACGACGTTTCCCGTGAACGCAGCCTCGAGCGTGGTGTCGGCCGAAAACGATACCGAGCGTGTCTGGACCGGATACCCGAATCCGATGCCGTACAGGTAAAGCTGAACGCGGTAGCTGCCCGCGGGAACGAACGCCTCGCGCTCGCTACCCGAAAGACGCGTATCTCCCTGGAAAAAGTAGTGGGAGTAGGCGTCGTCGGCCTCCGGAAAGACATACGCCCGGAGGTCGGCCGCGGTCTGTCCGCCGGACGCGGTGGGGTGGATGGCGAGACGGGCCCATTGGAACCGGTGGTCCAGGCGAAGGCCGGGCCGCTGGATCGTACGATCGTCGAGCACGATCCCGGCATACGCCGTGAAGGACGGAGGAAGGATGTAGATCCGGTAACGTCCTTCGGGCATAGAGGCCGAGTACTGCCCGCTCACGTTCGTGATCGCGCGCCCGATGAAAGGGTCGCTGCCGGCGGTGTGCGGCCCACGGTCCTCGAAGTAGATGTAGACCGCCTGAATCGGGTTGCCGTCTCGATCCAGGATCGTGCCCGAAACCGGGACGATCGCCTTCGGCGCTGTCGGCGTGTCGCCGCAGGAGGTCAGGCCCAGTGCCAGGAGCAGGAGAGCGGCGAACGCCGCGGCCCGGAGCATCAGAACCTCGCCTGAAGCCCGGCCATGAAGGTTCGAGCTTCGTCGGTATGCCGAGCTCCCCGATCCAGCACCTCGCCCGTCGGCGCATAGCTGGTCGTACGGCTGCGATACCAGTCGATCGAGGCCTCCCCGAAGAGAGCGACCTGGCGCGCGATCCTGACCTCGATCCCGCAACCCCCGGTCAGGGTCCCGCCCGCCGCGTCGTAGGTGTCGTCAAAGTCGAAGAGGATGCCGCCGAGTCCCGCGATGAGATAGGGGTGAACCGGGCCGGCCAGGTAGCGGTACTGCACCAGCGAACGGACCGAAGTGACGCGGGCGAGGCTCCCGGTGGTCTCGCGCGTGGGTGTCGTGTAGGTCACGTCCATGAGCAGGCTCACGTGCCGGTCCAGGCCAAGGCCAAATCGCATTCCGACCGCGGCCTCGG
>DASSLZ010000290.1:0-3257 GCA_035689165.1 Candidatus Eiseniibacteriota bacterium
GGAGCCGCTGGAGCAGGCGATCCCCTTCTGGTCGAGCGTGAGGAGCAGGTGCTCCCCCTCGGCGCCCACGAAGGAGAGGTGGCTGGTGTTGCAGGCGCGGGGCGCGGCGGCGCCGTGCACCACGACCTGCGGCACGCGCGCCAGGATCCCCTGCTCCAGCCGGTCGCGCAGCGCCGCCATGCGCGGCGGCGCGGTATCCAGCTCCGCCCGGGCCAGCTCGGCAGCCGCGCCCATGCCGACGATCCCGGGGACGTTCTCCGTTCCGGGCCGGCGGCCGCGCTCATGCTCGCCGCCGAAGAGAAGCGGGGCCGTCTTCGCGCCGCGCTTCACGTAGAGCGCGCCCACTCCCTTCGGTCCGTAGAACTTGTGCGCCGCGATCGTGAGATAGGTCGCCTGCCAGGCGCGCGCGTCGATCGGGATCTTCCCTGCGGCCTGCACGGCGTCGGTGTGGAACGCGATCCCCCGCCCGGCGCAGAGCGCGCCGATCGCCTCGACCGGCTGCAGCACCCCGGTCTCGTTGTTGGCGGCCATCACCGAGACGAGGACGGTGTCGGGCTTGAGCGCCTTCGCCACGGCGTCGGGATCGACGCGCCCGTCCGCCATCGCCGGGACGCGCGTCACGGCGAACCCCTCGGCCTCGAGCGCGCCTGCGGCGTTGCGCACCGCCTCGTGCTCGATCTCGCTCACCACCACGTGCCGCCCCGTCGCGGCGCGCGCGCGCGCGGCCCCGAGGACGCCCATGTTGTCCGACTCGGTGCCGCCGCTCGTGAACACGATCTCGGCCGGCGCGGCGTTCACCAGGGCCGCCACCTTCGCCCGAGCCTCCTCGATCGCGCCCTTCGCCTCCTGGCCGAAGGCGTGCGCGCTCGAGGCGTTGCCGTAGTGCTCCGCGAAGTACGGGAGCATCGCGTCGAGAACCTCGGCGCGGACGGGCGTGCTGGCATTGTGGTCGAGATAGATCCGGGGCAACGGAAGCCTCCGATGGGGACGTGCGCTGCGGGAAGCGCGGCTCCTTCGAGGGTAACAAAGCGCGCGGGCCGGACGCAAATCGGACGCCCAGCCCGCGCGGGGAGGAGCCCGGAGGCCCCTAGGATTCGCTGACGTTACTTGGCCGCGCTCGAATCGGTGCCCGCGGCCTTGGCGGCCTCGTTCGCGGACTGCGCGGCTTCCGCGGCCTTGGTGCCCGCCTTCTTGGCGGCTTCGGCAGCCTTGTCCGCCGATTCCTTGGCGTCCGTCGCCTTCTCCGCCGCCTTCTCGGCCGCGTCGTTGCTCGCGTCGGCGGCCTTCCCGGCCGCCTTCGCCGACGCGGCCTTCTCGGTAGCGACCGCCGCCTTAGCGCCGCCGCCCATGGCGACCGCGCGCGGGACGATCTTCACCGACTTCACGGTGACCCACTCGAGCGGCTTGGAGTTCTCGCCGGGCATCATCGGATTGGGAGCCGTGCGCACGTTCGCGATCGCGTCCACGACGTCCATCCCCTCGATCACGTGGCCGAAGGCCGTGTACTTGTGATCCAGGAACGGCGCCTTGCCGTGCATCAGGAAGAACTGCGATCCGCCGGAGTTCGGCTCGGCGGTGTGCGCCATCGAGAGAACGCCCTTCTCGTGCTTGTGGTCGTTGAACTCGTCGGGGATCGTCCAGCCCGGGCCGCCGGTGCCGAGATCCGGAGCCTTCGGATTCTTGGACTTGGGATCGCCGCCCTGGACCATGAAGCCGGCGATGATGCGGTGGAAGCCGGTGCCGTTATAGAAGCCGCTGCGGGCGAGCTTCTTGAAATTCGCGACGGTCTTGGGAGCCTCCTTGGGCCAGAACTCGATCACCATGCGCCCCTTGGTCGTCTCCATGACCGCGACGTCGTCGGGGCTGCCCACGGACTTGGCCGCGGCCTTTCCCTTGGCCGCGCCGGCCGCGAACGCCGACCCCGCCGCCAGAATCCCGATGGCCGCCGCCGCGCCAATCCACAGTCTCGTCGTGCCAAACATCGAACCTCCTTGCCGTTGCGCTGTCCCGATGGCCATTCCCGGCCACCCCTTGTCGTCCGGATCCACTCTCCCGATACGCGTTACTTAATGTGCGTCTCCCACGCTCCGGTTCCCCTCAATTGCCCCGGTCCTTCGTCTTCAGAAGCTTGACGATCCGCCGCTGGCGCTCCAGCTCGCGGCGGGCCGGTTCGGCGTAGGCGGGGTCGGCCACGGCCGCCTCGAACACCGGAATGGCCTCGTCGTGACGCCCCAGCTTGTCCAGGGCCTGGGCCCAGCAGAAGCGCAGGCAGGCGTTGCCGCTGTCGCTCTTCAGCCCCTCGCGGGCCGTGTCGATCGCGCGCTGGTACCGGTTTGCGTCGAAGTAGGCGTACGCCATGTTGCAGTAGACCCCCTTGTAGTTCTGAGGGTCCTGCCGCGCGACTTCTCGGAACAGCTCCACCGCGCGGTCGGTCTTGGACGACTTGGCGTACGCCTGCGCCAGGTAGTAGCGGTCGGCCGTGCCCAGCGAATCGCCCACCGCCTCGTAGTCCTTGATGGCGACCGGATAGCGCTCCAGCTTGAAGTTCACCCAGCCGAGCTGCTTCTTCGCCGCCACGTCGAGCGGCGCGATCCGGAGAACGTGGTCGAGGGCGGTCGCCGCCTCGGCGTAGAGCCCGCCGCGCACCGCGGCGTCCGCCGTCCCGCGCACGACTTCCGGATCGTCCGGAGCCAGCTCGGCCGCGCGGTAGTAGGCCGACATCGCCTCGGGGACGCTTCCCTGCCGCGAGCGGACCTCGCCCAACTGGCGGTAGACCTGCGCGAGCGCGGCGGGCTGGTTCTTCACGCCGCGCGCCGCGGCGGTGCAGAGCCCCGCCGCCTCGTCGTATTCGCCGATCTCGGTGAGCGAATGCGCCAGCGCGAGCCGCGAGTCGAGATCGCCCGGCGTCAGCGCCACCGCCTGCCGGTACGCGTCGGCCGCCTTGTCCAGCTGCCCCATCCCGGCGTACGCGTCCCCCAGCGAGCGGAAGGCCGCGGCCATCTGCGTCGACGAGCGGGTCGCGCGCTCGAGCATTTCGGCGCCCTCGGCGTACGCGCCCCGCTTCACCCGAACCTGGCCCAGACCCGCGAGCGCCTCCTGGTTTCCGGGCTCGGACTCGAGAGCCAGCCGGAACTCGCGCTCCGCCTCGTCGGTGAGGCCGCGGCTCAGGTAGTCGCGTCCGGCGCTGACGTGCGCGCGCGCGTCCGAGCGGGGAGCGCCGGCGCGCGCCGACGCACCGGAGAGGTCCGCCGGGCGGG
>DASSLZ010000291.1:0-8704 GCA_035689165.1 Candidatus Eiseniibacteriota bacterium
CCTCCTCCAGCGTGCAGGAGGCGTCCAGCCGCGCGCCGTTGCAGAAGAGGTCGATTTCCAGCTCGCAGGGATTGTGGCGGGGCAGGGACATGGGTAGCGGTCTCGCGGTGATGAAACGCGCCGGGGTGGCTGCCCCGGCGCGTCCGACTAACCCATGTAATCTAGCAGGCTTACGAGGTCGATTCTATGGTACCTAGGTACCAGCAGGACACACTTCTGGCCGATGAGGGATCAGCCCGTCCGGGAGCGCCTCGGAAGGGAGCCCATCTTCAGCTCCTTGCGGAGAAAGGCTTTGGTGCGAAGCCACGCGTCCTTTGCCGCGGCCTCGCGGTAGCCTCCCCAGGGATTGTGCACGTTGGCGAAGGCATGGGGCGCGCCGGGGTAGATCTTGAAGTCCACGCGCTTGCCCGCCTGCTTCAACGCCTTCTCGAACGTCCGGACCTGGTCGGGGGACGGGCCTTTGTCCTCACCGCCGAAGTTGCCGAGGACCGCCGCCTGGAGCCCGCGGATCGCGGCGGGATCGGAGATCGGCGCGCCGTAGTACATGACGCAGGCGCGGATGCCGGGATCGGCCGCCGCGAGCCGGATCGAGTAGCCTCCACCCATGCACCAGCCGATCACGCCGATCGCGTTCGCCCGGACATCCGAGCGTCCGCGCAGGAAGTCGGTCGCGGCGCGCAGGGTGTTGAGCGCTTCGGTTTCGTCCAGGCCGCTCATGAGCTGATGCGCGGTCGCTTCGTCCTTGGCGACCTGCCCGTGGTAGATGTCCACGGCGAAGGCGACGTAGCCCTCCTTGGCGAGGCGGTCGGCCTGCTCCTTCACCCAGTCGTTGAGCCCCCACCACTCGTGGATGACGACGATCGCGGGATGCGTGCCCTCGCCGGCGGGGATGGCGAGGTAGCCTTTCACCTTGGTCGAGCCCTGCGTCAAGGTGATCATGCCCGCGCGGGACGTGACCGGAGCGATGGATAGCAGCGCCAGTGCGGCGATGGCGATCAGTCGCTTCATGGGGATGTGCCTCCGGGTTGGCGTTCGGTCGTTCAGCTTCGACTTGGAATTATCGCGTATCTCCCCGGAGGCACGCCAGCGCCCAGGCGGCGTGCTCGCGCACGTGCGCGTTCGTATCGTGGGACGCCGCGCGTTCCAGCGCGGGGATGGCGCGCGGGTCGCCGGCGTTTCCGAGCGCGACGGCGACGTTCCGCACGAAGCGGTCCCGGCCCGCGCGGAGAAGGGCCGTGCCCTCGAAACGCTTCCGGAACGCGGGGCCGTCCAGGCCCAGCAGCGGGATCAACTCCGGCGCCTGCTGGTCCGGGCGCTCCGCGAAGTCGGGATCGGCGCTGGGGACGGCGAAGCGGTTCCAGGGGCAGACCTCCTGGCAATCGTCGCAGCCGAAGATGCGGGTGCCGATCAGCGGCCGCATCTCGAGCGGAATCGGTCCGTCGTGCTCGATCGTGAGGTAGCTGATGCAGCGCCGGGCGTCCAGCCGGTAGGGAGCGGTGATCGCGCCGGTGGGACAGGCGCCGATGCAGCGAACGCACGTGCCGCAGTAGTTGCGCGCCGGCGCGTCGGGAGGAAGCGCGATGTCGGTCACGATTGCCCCGAGGAAGCACCAGGAGCCCGCGCGCTTCCGGATCAGGTTCGTGTTCTTTCCGATCCATCCCACGCCCGCCCGCTCGGCGAACGCGCGATCCAGGAAGGGGCGGGCGTCCACGGCGGTCGTCCAGCCCGCTCCGGGGGCGAGTGCCGGGAGCGTGCGGCCCAGGCGGACCAGCCTGCGCTTCATCCGCTTGTGGTAGTCGCGTCCCCAAGCGTAGCGGGCCACGGCGCCGCGTGGAGCGCCGTCCGGGGCCGGCCAGCCGCCGCGGTAGTAGCTGGCGGCCACCGAGATCACGGTCTTCGCGCCCGGGAGCAGCGCCGAGGGATCGCCCCGGCGTTCGGTCTGCCGCGCCATCCAGCGCATCGTGCCGTGGCGTCCCTCGGCGATCCACGCGGCGGCCCGCGCCCGGTGCTCGTGCGGCTCGGCCGAAGCGAATCCCACCGCGGAAAACCCAAGCGCCAGAGCCGCTTCCCGAAGTCTCTCCCGCAGAAAATCGCTTGTGCTAGCATCGGCCGGTGGCCGAGCGGTTCGAACTTCAGCCTCTGTTTCCACTTCCGAATGTCGTCCTCTTCCCGAAGGCGATCCTGCCGCTCCATATCTTCGAGCCGCGCTACCGCACCATGATGGCCGATGCGCTCCAGGGTGGCCAGACGATCTGCATGGCCATGCTGCGCCCCGGCTGGGAAGCCGACTACCACGGCTCGCCCGCGGTCTACGGCGTCGGGTGCGTCGGACGCGTGGTGCAGCATCAGCTTCTCGAAGACGGGCGCTACAACATCGCGCTGCATGGCGAGTCCAAGGTGGCCATCGAAGGGTTCACCCAGGAGGAGCCCTACCGGATCGCCCGGGTCCGGACGGTCGAGGAGGATCACGCCTGGGCGTCCTCCAGCGGCGTGGAGGGCGAGGTCGCCGAGCTGCTCGCCCTGTTCCGGCGCGTGCGGCTCGGCGAGAGCGCGGCGGTGGACCTGACGGAGATGTACGGACCCCACGTGAGCCCCGAGGCGGTCCTGAACATGATCGCGATGAACCTGAAGGTGGAGGCGAACGTGAAGCAGGAGCTTTTGGAGCTGGACTCGCTGCGATCGCGCTTCCGCTCCATCGTGCACTACCTGCGCGACTCGGCGGCGAAGCAGGACCTGCTCGACAAGGTCCGCCACCTCTATCCCGGCGACGCCCGGCGGAACTGACCATGGTCCCTCGAGGAACGTCGCCGCCGGCGGACGTGAATCTCCTGATCCGCCGTCTCGAAGAGGCGCACCCCGACGCCGCGTGCGCGCTCACGCACACGAACCCGTTCCAGCTCCTCGTCGCCACGATCCTCTCCGCGCAGTGCACCGACGCGCGCGTGAACCAGGTGACCCCGGTGCTGTTCGCGCGCTTCCCGGATGCCGAAGCGATGAGCCTGGCCTCGCAGGAGGAGCTGGAGGCGCTGATCCGGACCACCGGTTTCTTCCGGAACAAGTCGAAGTCGATCCGCGGCTCGTCGCAGCGATTGGTGGAGGCGTTCGGCGGCATCGTGCCGCGCAGCATGGACGAGCTCCTCTCCCTGCCCGGCGTGGCGCGGAAGACCGCGAACGTCGTCCTCGGCGTCGGGCACGGCATCGCCGAGGGGGTCGTCGTGGACACGCACGTATATCGCGTGTCGCGCCGCCTGGGCCTGACCCGGGGCAAGGGCCCGGTGGAGGTCGAGCAGGACCTCATGCAGACGATCCCGCGCGACAAGTGGATCGAGTTCGCGCATCTCTTGATCTTCCACGGGCGCCGCGTCTGCGTGGCGCGCAAGCCGCGCTGCGAGGCGTGCGCGGTGCTCGACCTGTGTCCGAGCGCGTCCTATTTCCTGGCGGGAAAGGTGCCGCCGTGGGATCGGGGTGGCGAGGCCGGGGAGCCTCGCGCGGCGAAGAAGGGTCCGCGGTCGCGGGTCGCCGCCAAGGTCGCCGCGGGCGGGAAGGCCACGGCGCGTAAGCGGGCGGTCCCGAAGCCCGCGGCGTCACGCAAGGCACGGAAGTCCTCGGCGCCCCGGAAGCTCCGAAAGTCCGCCGCGGCGCGCGCCCGCCGGAGAGCCTCGTGAACCCCGGTGCCGGGCTCCCCGGGACGGTCGCGCCCGACTTCGACGTCCGCCTGCTGGAAGGGGGCTACCAGGAGCTGCGCGACCTGGTGCAGCCCGGGGGCGGCATCGTCATCTTCTTCAAGACGGAGTGCGAGACCAGCGCGCTCCTCCTGGAGCGCATCGGCCCGCTGGCCCGGGCGCTCGAGGGCGAGGAGCGCGTCTTCCTGGCCGTGGCGCAGAATCCCGCCGCGGAGGTGCGCGCCTTCCGCGAGCAGCACCGGATCGCGTTCCCGCTCGCGTGCGAGGAACCGCCGTACCCCGCTTCGCGCGCGTACGCCGTCGTCACCGTGCCGACACTGATCGTCATCGACGGCACGGGAAGGATCGCCGAGCGCGTGGAGGGATTCGTCAAATCCGAAGTCCTGGCCCTCGGGCCGGCCGTCGAGCAGGCGCTCGCGCTGGGGGACATCCCCCCCGTGCTCGACCGCCCCGACGAGCTGCCCGAGCTCAAGCCTGGCTGAACCTCGAAAACGACGGCCGCCGGGTAGCGGCCGAGGAGAGGTCATGAACGAAACGAATGGAATCGCCATCACCTGGCTCGGCCACGCCACCGTGCTCTATCGCTCGCCTCGCGGCAAGCAGGTCCTGGTGGATCCCTGGATCGAAGGGAATCCCGCGAGCCCCCCGGAGGCGAAGAAGCTCTCCGGAGTCGACGTGATGCTGATCACGCACGGCCACGGCGACCACTTCGCCGACGCCATCCCGCTCGCGAAGAAGTTCCATCCGGAGATCGTCTGCAACTACGAGATCTCCCTGTTCCTGGAATCCAAGGGCGTGAAGGAGAAGGTGCACGGCATCAACAAAGGCGGCTCGGTCACCGTCGCCGGGATCCGGGTCACCATGGTCCACGCCATCCACTCCAGCAGCATCGAGGATGGCGACCGGATCGTCCCGGCCGGCGAGCCGTGCGGGTTCGTGATCGAATTCGAGGACGGAACGCGCGTCTACCACGCGGGGGACACCGGCTTCTTCGGCGACATGAAGTGGATCGGCGACCTTTACAAGCCCTCGATCGCGGCGCTTCCGATCGGAGACCTCTTCACGATGGCCCCGCGCGAGGCGGCGATCGCGGCCCGGCTGATCGGCGCGGCGCACGTGCTGCCGATCCATCACTCGACCTTTCCGGCCCTCACGGGAACGCCGGCCGAGCTGAAGCGCCAGCTGGCCGACCAGAGCGAGATCCACGTGATCGAGGTGAAGCCGGGAGAGACGGTCGAGCCGGAGCTGGCGCGGCGCAGCTAGCCGGAGCTGGCGCGGCGGGGCTAGCGAGTTACCCGCGCCAGCGCGGGTGAAGTCGCTGACCGCCGTCGTTCCGGCGGACGGTCAATCGAAGTAGACCCGCTCCAGGACGCCCGCTCGCGTGACGCGGAAGGGCTGGCGCGCGCGGAAGTGCTCGACCGCCGAGAGCGTGCCGTCCTTGGGGCGGATCGCGTCGCGCGCGATCCAGGCGCGCAGCCACACGGCGATCTCGTCCGCTTCGGGATGGGGATGCGGGCGCAGCGAGGCCCCTTCCACGCGGCCGTCGGGCTCGCGCGTCAGCGTGCAGCCGCAGGTCACGGGAACGGCGATCCCGCTCAGGGATCCGAGGGTGCGATCGCGCACCACGACGTGATCGCGATGGATGAGCTGCTCGCGCACGCCGCCGCCTACGCGAGGGGACCAGGTCCGCCGCTCGAGGCGGGCTCCGCGCGGAAGGCCCAGCGCCGCCCGGATGGCGGCGGCGCCCCCGGCGCGATCGGGATCGAGCGCGCGCAGCGATCGATAGCTTCCGCGGGTCCCGGCCCGCGTGTCGATCCTTCCGCGCACGGTCGCCGTCTTTGGGCGAGGCGACGGCAGCTTGATCCCGTGCTTCGCGAACGCCTCCTCGATCCCGGCCGACGCGACCTCCCCTCCTTCCGTCTGGTCCACCTCCCGCATCCGCTGCGCGACCGCCCGATAGTGCCCCGCGCCCGGAGGCAGCGTCTCGAGGGCGCGAGCGAGCAGCCGGCCACCCAGGCGGCGCGCCCGCTCCACCGCGGGCTCCGGCTCCTCGGGGGTCTCGCGCAGCGCGCGGGCGATCAGCCAGGCCAGGAGATCGTAGAAAGCGCCCGTGAAGACGCGGGAGAAGGAGTGCGGCTCGGACGACAGCTTGTCGTCGGAGGCACCGGCCGGGAGCGTCGTGGGCGGGCGGTAGCGAAACGCGTTGTTCGCGTCCCGCAGGCGCGTGGGGTCGGAGACCGCCCGCGGACCGTAGTTGTCGTACACGGCGCGTCCCAGCGCCTCGGCCAGGCGCGAGACCAGGTTGCTCTTCCGGATCGCCGCGCCCGCCTCGTCGAGGAACCGGCGCCGCACCGCCGGCTCGGTCAGCGTGACGAGGAGCGACGAGCAGTCGGCGAACGCCTCGTGGAATGCCGCGATCTCGGGGTCGGCGCTGGACCAGAACGCAGGCTGGTAGACGTCGAGCACGGCGTGTCCCGTCTCGTGCGCCACCACGTCGAGGCTCTCGCAGGCGTAGACCGCGCGCCCGGTCACCCGGTCGGTGTCGTAGAAGAACTGGAGGCTCGCGCGGTCGTAGAAAGCGTTCAGGTCGCGCCCCGCGCGAAGCCGGACGCGGAGAGGATGCCCGTCGTGCCACGCCGCGAAGTCGCGATCGAAGAGATCCTCCCAGACGCGGATCGTCCGGCGGAGCGCGGTCTCCCCCTGCCAGTACTGGAAGGCGAGCGTGCCCGGATCGTACGGCGCGGGGGCGTAGCGGCGGCCGTCGATCACGTAGGAGGGATCGACGTCCAGCGGCGCGATCGGCGTCGCGGGGACGAGTCCGACCGAGGCCTCGGGATCGTTCGGGAAGATCCGGATGTCGCTGGAGGCGCGGCGCCGGGGTGCCGAGGCGCGGCGGGCCTTCGCCGAGGCGCCGCCGCCGCGGCGGGCCGGGCGCGCCGCGCGAGCGCGGCCGCGCTTCATCGCCGTGCGCGGAAAAGCTCGAGCGCGCCCTCGACGGGGAGCGTGTTCACGACGTCGCCCGGACCCAGCCATCCCTTGCGCGCGACGCCGATTCCGAGGCGGAGATCCTGGTAGCCGCTCACGTGGTGCGCGTCGGGGTCGATGGCGAACTTGACCCCGAGCGCCTTGCCGGCGGGGATCTCGCGCCAGTCGAGGTCGAGGCGGCGCGAATGGGCGTTGATCTCGACCACGACGCCCTCCTGGGCGGCGACGCGGAAGACTTCGTCGAAGCGGATCCGGTACCCCTCCCGCTGGAGGAGCAGCCGTCCGGTGGGATGCGCCAGGATGCTCACGTGCTTGTTCCGCAGGGCCTTCACCACGCGCGCGGTCATTTCGTCCTCGCCCATGTTCAGATTGGTGTGGACCGACGCCACGACGAACTCGAGCCGCTCGAGCACCCGGTCGGGGTAGTCGAGCGTTCCGTCCGGCATGATGTCGACCTCCGCTCCTTTCAGAATACGGAGGTCGTGCGACTTCGAGTTCCACTTGTCGATTTCCTTGGCCTGGCGGAGCAGGTCCTCCTCGGAAAGTCCCCCCGCGTAGCGCACGCTCTGGCTGTGGTCGGAGATGCCCAGGTATTCGGCGCCCGCGGCCACGGCCCCCTCCGCCATCTCCTCCAGCGTGGACTTGCCGTCGCTGTAGGTGGTGTGGCAGTGGAGGATCCCCTTGAGGTCGCGGGCGGTGATCAGGCCGGGAAGGCGGCCCACCTCGGCCGCTTCGATCTCGCCGCGATCCTCGCGCAGCTCCGGCTCCACGTAGGCCATGCCGAGAACCTGAAAGAGATCCGCCTCGCTCGCGATCGGCGCGTGCTCGCCACCCGAGAGCTCGTATTCGTTGAGGCTGAAGCCGCGCTCGATCGCGCGCTGACGCACGCGCACGTTGTGCGCCACGCTCCCGGTGAAGTAGTGGAGCGCGAAGGGGAACTGCTCGTTCGTGACCAGCCGGAGGTCCACGGCGAGCCCGGTGGGGAGGCGAACGGACACCTTCGTGTCTCCCTGGGCGGTGATCGAGGCCTGGGGGAGCAGCTTGAGGAACGCTTTCGCCACCGCGTCCGGCTTCTTCGTCGCCACCAGGAGATCCACGTCCTTCACGGTCTCCAGCCAGCGGCGCAGGCTCCCGCCCAGCTCGGCGCGGATCACGTCCTTCCGATCCCTGAGCGCGGCCAGGATCTCCTCGGCGATGGGGCGGACGACCGCGGCCAGCTCGCGCCGGCCGCCGCGCTCCAGGAAAGCGATCCCCTCGAGGATCTTCTTCTCCGACTGCTCCCCGAATCCCTTCAGGCCGCGGATCCGCCCTCCTTCGGCGGCCTCCTTCAGGGCTTCGACCGACGCGATCTGAAGGAGGTCGCAGAGGGTGCGGATCCGCTTGGGGCCCAGCCCCGGGATCCGCATCATGTCGAACCACCCGACGGGGACCGTCTCGCAGAGGTCCTCGAAGTACTTCATCTTCCCGGTGGTCCAGAGCTCTTCGACGTTCTTCTGGATGGAGGAGCCGATCCCGCGCACTTCGGAGAGGCGCTTGTCGGCGATCAGGGTCCCGAGGTCTTCGGAGAGGGCATCGACGGCGCGGGCGGCGTTTTCATAGGCGCGCACCTTGAAGGGGTTCTCCCCCTTGATCTCGAGGATCGCGGCGATCTGCTCGAGGGTGCGGGCGACGTCGCGCTTGTCCAAGGGCTAGAACTTGCGGCCTGGGCCGGGGTTTTGGAGGTCAGCGCAGCTCGTCGAGCGGGCGGCGTCCGGAGAAGCCTTCGTCCAGCGGGTGCCAGTGCTCGATCCGCGGCTCCCCCCGGCGCCAGCAGAGGCAGACGATCTGCTCCCGGTGCATCGTGTAGAAGTCGACCAGGCCCAGCTCGAGGTCGCGGACGATGCAGCCGTGCCGGGAGACCTCGGCCAGGACGGAGCGGAAGCGCTCCACCGTGGTTTCGTAGGCATCCTCCTTCTCCCCCAGCGACCGGAGATCGGGGTTCAGATCGCTGGCCCCCGAGCTGGCGATGGCGCGGAGGACGTCGATCTCGCGCTTCA
>DASSLZ010000292.1:0-4132 GCA_035689165.1 Candidatus Eiseniibacteriota bacterium
GCGGTGCTGCGAGATCTCCTTGCCGAGGAAGACGTACTCCTCGCGCGTGCCGAACGTGAGGGGACCCAGGCGCTCGCTCATTCCCCACTCGCAGACCATCCGCCGCGCGATCATCGTGGCGCGCCGGATGTCGTCGGAGGCGCCCGTCGTGAAGTGGTTCAGGACGAGCTGCTCGGCGGCGCGGCCGCCCATGAGGTGCGTCAGCATCCGGAGCCAGTACTCGCGCGAGAAGGAATGCCGCTCCTCCTCCGGGAGATAGGCCGTGAGGCCCAGCGCGCGGCCGCGCGGGATGATCGTGACCTTGTGTACCTTGTCGCTTCCAGGCTGCAGCCAGGCCACCAGCGCGTGACCCGCCTCGTGATAGGAGGTGCTCTTCTTCTCCTCGTCGGAGATCACCAGGCTGCGCCGCTCGGCGCCCATCATCACCTTGTCCTTGGCGTCCTCGAAGTCGACGGAGTTGACCTTCTTGTGATTGCGCCGCGCCGCCAGCAGGGCCGCTTCGTTCACGAGATTCGCGAGATCGGCCCCCACCATGCCGGGCGTGCCGCGCGCGAGCACGGTCAGGTTCACCTCTTCGGAGACCGGGATGTTCCGGGTGTGGACGCGGAGGATCCCCTCGCGCCCGCGGACGTCCGGAACGTCCACGACGATCTGCCGGTCGAAGCGCCCGGGCCGGAGCAGCGCCGGGTCGAGCACGTCGGGGCGGTTCGTGGCGGCGATCAGGATCACGCCGTCGTTCGACTCGAAGCCGTCCATCTCGACGAGGAGCTGGTTCAGCGTCTGCTCCCGCTCGTCATGCCCGCCGCCCAGTCCCGCGCCGCGATGGCGGCCGACGGCGTCGATCTCATCGATGAAGATGATGCAGGGGGCGTTGCGCTTCCCCTGGTCGAAGAGGTCGCGCACGCGCGAGGCGCCGACGCCGACGAACATCTCGACGAAGTCGGACCCGGAGAGCGAGAAGAAGGGAACGCCCGCCTCGCCGGCCACCGCCTTGGCGAGGAGGGTCTTGCCCGTGCCCGGAGGACCGAGCAGGAGCGCGCCCTTCGGAATCCGTCCGCCCAGGCGCTGGAATTTCTTCGGGTCGCGCAGGAACTCGATGATCTCCTCCAGCTCCTGTTTCGCATCGTCCGCGCCCGCGACGTCCTTGAACGTGACCTTGGGGCTGGACTCGAGCGCGACCTTGGGGCGGCTCTTCCCGAACTTCATCGCCGAGGCGCCGCCCGCCTGGATCTGGCGGATCATGACCATCCAGAGAACGACGAGCGCGACGAATGGGATGTAGGAGATGACGAGCGCCCACCAGTTCATGCCCGGCGGCTTGGACGTGACCGTGGCGGACGCGTCCTTCGCGAGGATCGCGCGGCCCAGGTCCTTGTCCTCCGCCGGCAGGTAGACCTTGAAGTAGACGTAGGAGACGGGACGTCCGTCCACGTGGGTCAGCGCGCTCTGCTTCAGCTCGCCCACAACCTCGCGCTCGACGATCGTCACCGCCTTGATGTTCGCGCCGTCGATCTGTCCCAGGAACTCGGAATAGGGAATCTCGTGGGTCTTGGCCTTGATCTCTCCGTAGACCTGCACGAAGACGAGCACGGCGAGGACCAGGATCACCCAGAGAAGGGCGGTCCTGAGTGGCCGCGCCGGGCCGAACGGCGTCGGCTTGCGCTGCGGCTGTCGGGGAGGATTGGGCGGACGCTTGCGCTCCCGGCGCTCGGAGTTCTTCTGAGCGGGGCGCGAATCGTCGCGCGAACGCGCGGTCAAGGGGCTCAATTGCTCCGGATTCGGGTTCACTCGGCTGGACTTCCTTTCCTGGAATCGGCAGAGATGCCGGATGTCTCTAGTGTTGGATGGAAGTTGCTTCGGGCCGGTTCTCCTTTCCGGCCGTCAGGATGATCCGCCCGCGCTCCCTGCGAACCCGTACGCCCATCGGGAAATCGGCCGAGCGGCCGCGGCGGTCGTTCGCGAGGAAATGCAGAACGTCCACGTGGGTCGCCAGGACCTCCCTGGCCACCCCGTCCAGATCGTTCAGGGCGCAGCGGAAAATGTACGAACGCAACAGTTTAGGGTACGAAACGAGGCGATCGGCATCAAGCACGATTTTCCCCTCCTCGGCGCTCAGCGTCACCTCGGGGAGCACGCGCCGTGCCTCGGCCTCCAGATAACCGTCCAGCTCGCGAAAAAGATCCGCCTGGCGGAGCAGCGCGTCCCGTACCCCCGCGTTCACGCCGTCGCGGAGGCGCGGCAGGATCTCATGCCGGAGAAAGTTGCGTGCCGCCCCGAGATTTGCGTTGGAGGCGTCCTCGCGATGCGCGTGGCCGTGGAACGCCAGATAGGCCAGGACCTGTTCCCGGGTGACGTCGAGCAGGGGGCGGATGACGCGCACGCCGTGGACCCGGGCCCGCGATCGCATCCCGGACAGGCCCCGGAGACCGGCCCCGCGCGCCATCCGGAACAGCACTGTCTCCGTCTGGTCGTCGGCGGTGTGGGCGGTTGCGACTACGGCCGCTCCAGCCAGGGCCGCCAGGCGGTCGAGCGCCTCGTAGCGAACCCGGCGAGCGAGATCCTCGGAGGCCAGGCTTCCGGGCTCGGACGCGGCGGCCCCGGCGGGCCGAAGGACCCCGGTCGGGACCATCTCTTCGAAATAGGGCAGGGCGAGCCGTGCGGCGAGGTCCCTCACGAACGCGGCATCCTCATCGGAATGGCGCCCGCGCAAGCCGTGGTTGACGTGCCCCACGGCGAGGGAGGCGGGACGGCCCGTCCGCTCGCGGTCCGTGGCCAGGAAATGGAGGAGCGCCACGGAGTCGGCGCCGCCCGAGACGGCGGCAAGCACGCTTCCGTCCTCGGGAACGAGCCGGTCGGCGCGGACGCGCCGCGCCGCGATCCGGTCCAGCGTGCGGTCGCGCGGATTGAGCGGCTTCCCGAGCGTGCCGTCGGCGGGCATCAGTGCGCCGCCCGGGCCGGGCGCTGCCGGAACGCGAGAATGCACGTCACGATGACGAAGAGCAGCACCGCGGAGGCCCCGAAGCGGCTCAGCGCCAGCCCTCCCTTGCTCACCGGCTTGTCGAGCAGGTCGCCCAGGACGGCGCCCAGCGGGCGCGTCAGGATGAACGCGGCCCAGAAGAGCGCCGTGCGCGAGATGCGTGTCCAGAGATAGCCCGCGGCGACGATGGCGAGCAGCGAGCCGAAGATGATCGCGCTCCCGCCGTATCCGAAGCTCGCCGTGTCGGCCGTCCAGTCGCCCAGAGCGGTCCCCAATGTCTGCGAGAAGAGGATCGTGACCCAGTAGAACCACTCGGCCGCCGGCGTGCTGACGGAATCCACCGAGACCGTGCCGAGGGTGCGCTTCCAGAGGAAGAGCGACGTGAGAAGGATGGCCAGGAGCAGGGTCGAGCCGCCCGCGTAGCCGATCCCGAGGTCGCGGTCGACGAGGTCGGCCACCGTGGTCCCGACCGTGGTGGTCGCGATGATGGTCGCCCAGTAGATGGAGGCGTGGAAGCGCGAGGCCCGGATCTGGGCCATGACCATCACGACGAAGAGCGCGGCGAAGACGATGGTCCCGATCAGATAGCCGAGATGAAGCGACATCGTGACCGCGTCGCCGCCGGTCTCGCCCAGCGTCGTCGCCGCGATCTTGATCACCCAGAAGAGGAGGGTGACCGCCGGCACCTTGCTGGTCGCCTCGTGGTCCCTCGATGTCGCGCGATCCGAGCCCATCGCAAAATTGTACGGCTCGGGAGCAGGATGTCTAGCGAACCCGCCTAGCGCACGAGAACCAGTTTCCGGATCCGGACCTCCCCGAGGGCCTCGAGGCGCGCCACGTAAACGCCCGAGGCGACGCGCCTTCCTCGCGCGTCGGTGCGCCGCCAGACGGCCTCGTGACGCCCCGCGGGGAGCTGGGCGTCCAGCGCGGTCGCGACCCGCCGGCCGCGGATATCGAACAGATCGAGCCGGACGCGGGCGGCCAGGGGCAGCCCGAAGCGGAAGGCCGCCTCGTCGCGCACGGGATTGGGCGCGGGGGCCGCGAGGGAGAAGGGAGGCGCTGGCGTCGCCGGGTTCTCCTCCACCGCGGTCACGTCCAGCTCGGTCAGCGTGAGGCCGCGGTCCGGAATCACGTTCCGGTAGGTTTCGACGATGC
>DASSLZ010000293.1:0-6588 GCA_035689165.1 Candidatus Eiseniibacteriota bacterium
GCTTCTCCCGCGACCTGACCGACCGGGTGGCGCATCTCGTGAAGAACCACATGTTCGACTACCGTCCGGAGTGGACCGACGCCACGGTGCGCCGCTTCGTCCGCACGGTCGGCATCGAGAACGTGGCCGATCTCTTCGACCTCCGGATCGCGGACAACCTGGGGAACGGCCTCAAGACCGGCTTCCCGCACTACCTGGGCGAGCTGACCGAGCGGATCGGACGGGTGGTCGAGGCGCAGGAGGCCCTCTCGGTGCGGGATCTCAAGGTGGACGGCGCGGACGTGATGCGCGAGCTTGGGCTTGCGCCGGGTCCCGACGTGGGGCGCATCCTGGACCGGCTGCTCGAAGAGGTGACCGAAGACCCCTCGCTGAACGACCGGAAGCGGCTCCTGCGCCGCCTGTCCCAGGGCATGGCGATTGACACGGCGGGCCCTCCCGCCTAGACTGGCGCGTCCGCAAGGAACGGGCCCCCATGAAACTAGGAGTGAATTGACCCGAACGAGCCAGAGTCCCGCGCGGCCGAACCCCGAAGAACCCACGCTCGCCTCGATCCGAGAGCCGATCGCCGAGGCGTTCGAGCGCTTTCAGGAGCGGCTCGACGACGCCTTTCTCTGCGACGTCTCCCTCGTGGGCGCGGTCGGCGCGCATCTCCATCGCGCCTTCGGAAAGCGCTTCCGCCCCACGCTCCTGCTGCTCGCCACCCGCGGCTTCGGCGACATCAGCGACGAGTCGGTGCTGGGCGCGGTGGTCGTGGAGCTGATCCACACGGCCACGCTGATCCACGACGACAGCGTCGACAAGAGCCTGGTGCGCCGCGGCCTGCCCACGGTGAACAGCGCCTGGAACAACGACGTCGCGATCCTCATGGGCGACTACCTGTATTCCAAGGCGTTCTCCATCCTGGTCAAGAATCGCATGTACGAGGCGATGGATCTCCTGGCCGAGGCGACGCACCGGATGAGCCAGGGCGAGCTGCGCCAGATCGAGCAGAAGAACCGCCTGGACCTGACCGAGGCGGAGTACATGCGCGTCATCGAAGAGAAGACCGCCTGCCTCATCTCGGCCGGCTGCGAGTTCGGGGCCTTCTCGGGCGGGGCTGCTCCCGAAGCGCGCCAGGCGATGTTCCGCTACGGCCGCGCCGTCGGCCTCGCGTTCCAGATCACCGACGACATCTTCGACTACCTGGGCGCCGAGAACGTGATGGGGAAGGCGATGGGGAGCGACCTCGAGGGGGGGAAGATCACGCTGCCGCTCATCACCGCGCTCCGGAACGCCTCCGATCCGGCGCGCCGGGAGATGCGCGCGATGATCCAGAACCGCGAGTTCCGGAATGGCCACTGGGGCGACGTGGTCCGTTTCGTCACCGAAAACGGAGGCGTCGAAGTCAGCGAGGAGCGCTCTTCCGCGCTGGCCCGCGAGGCCGAGGCGGAGCTGGACCACGTGAAGGACGACGTCGCCCGCACGGCGCTGACCGACGCGGTCCGCTACGCCGTGACGCGCCGCCGGTGAAACAGCCCGAGCCCGAGCCCGAGCCGCGCGAGGCGCAGCGGCACTCCGATTCCCAGGCCCTGGCGCGCGCGGCCGCCCGCCTCACGCTGACCAAGCGCGCCCAGGACGTGATGATCCTCGACCTGCGCGAGCTGGACGGCGTCTGCGACTTCTTCGTTCTGGCGACCGGGAGCTCCGAAGTCCAGGTGCGCGCCATCGCGGACGCCGTGGACGATGGACTCCGCGCCGAGGGGATGAAGCCCTGGCACGTCGAGGGCTACGAGGCGCGCCGCTGGATCCTCCTCGACTACGTGGACGTCGTCGTGCACGTCTTCCATGCCAAGGCCCGCGAGTACTACCTCCTCGACAAGCTCTGGGGCGACGCCCGACGTGAACTCGTGGCCGATTGAAGCCTACCTGACCGAGCGCCTCGCGGCGGCGGTCGGGAAGGCGGGATTCACGCTGCCCGAGGGGACCGCGGTCGAGGTCGAGGTGCCGCGCGAGGAGAGCCACGGCGACTGGGCCTCCGCGGTCGCGCTCTCCCTGGCCAAGGCCGCGCGGCGCCCGCCGCGCGAGGTGGCGAACGCCATCGTGGCCGCGCTGGACGTCGAGGACGGCGTTCTCGGCAAGGTGGAGCTCGCCGGGCCCGGCTTCATCAATTTCCGCCTCGCCTCGCCGTGGCTTCAGGACGCGGTGCGCCGCATCCTCGCCGACCCGGACCGTTACGGCGCCTCGGAGTCGGGGCGCGGCGAGCGGATCCTCATCGAATACGTCAGCGCCAACCCCACCGGCCCGCTCAACATCGTGAGCGCGCGCGCCGCCTCCTTCGGCGACTCCCTGATCCGCATCCTGAACGCGGCGGGCTACCGCGCCGACGGCGAGTTCTACGTGAACGACTCGGGCCTCCAGGCCGAGCTCTTCGGCGCCTCGGTGCGCACGCGCTATTGCGAGGCGCGGGGGCTGCCCGCGCCGGAGATCCCCGAGGAAGGGTACGCCGGCTCCTACGTGGCCGAGGTGGCCGCGCGGCTTGATGAGCGTCAGGCGTCGGCATGGCTGAAGCTTCCGGAGCGGGAGCAGCGCGCCGCCTTCGGCGCGGCGGCGATCGATCTCATGGTCGAGCGGCAGCGGGCGCAGCTGGAGCAGTTCGGCGTACGGATGGAGCGGTGGTTCCGCGAATCGGAGCTCCACCGGGAGGGGCGCGTTCAGGCCGAGCTGGAGCGGCTGCGCGCGAGCGGCCATGTCTACGAGAAGGACGGCGCCGTCTGGTTCCGGTCCACGTCGTTCGGCGATCAGGAGGATCGGGTGATCGTCCGCTCGAACGGCATCCCGACCTACTTCCTGCCCGACATCGCCTACCATGACGACAAGCTCTCGCGCGGCTACTCGCGCGCGCTCGACCTCTGGGGGCCCGACCATCACGGCCACATCCAGCGGATGAAGGCGGCCCTCCAGGCACTGGGCTACGGCCCCGAGCGCTTCGACGTGATCACGCTGCAGTGGGTGAAGCTCCTGCGCGGCGGGGAGATCGTGAAGATGTCCAAGCGGGCCGGCGAGTTCGTCACCATGGAGGAGCTGGTGGAGGAGGTCGGCGTCGACGCCGCCCGCTTCTTCTTCCTCATGCGGCGCGCGGAAAGTCCGATGGACTTCGACCTGGAGCTTGCCGTCAAGCGGAGCGAGGAGAACCCGGTCTATTACGTGCAGTACGCGCACGCCCGGATCTTCCATGTGCTCGAGTACGCCCATCACCAGGGGGTGGCCGAGCCCGACCTGGCTCAGGCCCGCCTGGAGCTCTTGTGCGAGCCCGAGACCGAGACGCTTCTCCGCGCGCTCGCCTCGTTCCCGTCGCTCCTCGCCGCCGCGGCACGGACCCGGGAGCCCCATCGGATCCCCCAGTATCTCAAGGACCTGGCGGCCCGCTTTCACGCCTTCTATCACTTCCATCGCGTGGTCGGGACCGATCCCGATACGACCGCGGCGCGCCTGCTCCTCACCCGGGCGACGGGAGTCGTGCTGAAGCGCGGTCTCGCCTTGATGGGCGTGAGCGCGCCGGAGGCGATGTAGTGGGCATCGCGGTCGTCGGTTCCCTGGGTCTCGACACCATCGAGACCCCGACCGGGCGCGTCGAGGAGGTGCTCGGCGGCTCGGCCGCCTACTTCACGCTGGCCGCGCGGCACTTCACGCCCGTCCATGTGGTGGCCGTGGTCGGCTCCGACTTTCCGGCCGAGGCGCGCGCGGCCCTCACGCTGCCCGACGTCGACCTTTCGGGGCTCGAGGTGGCGCCGGGACGCACCTTCCGGTGGGAGGGGGTCTACAGCGAGGATCTGAACACGCGCCGCACGCTGCGCACCGAGCTCAACGTCTTCGAGCACTTCCGCCCCGAGCTGCCCGCCGCCGTGCGGCGGCTGCGCGACGTCTTTCTGGCGAACATCGACCCGGTCCTCCAGCGGGACGTGCTCGCCCAGCTGGTGAGCCCGCGGCTGGTCCTGGCGGACACCATGAACTACTGGATCGCGAACAAGCGGGAGGAGCTCCTCGAGACGCTGAAGAAGGTCCGCATCCTCCTGATCAACGAGGAGGAGGCGCGCGAGCTGACGGGCGAGTCGCTCACGCACAAGGCGGCGCGCGCGATCCTGGCGCTCGGCCCCGAGACGGTGGTCGTGAAGATGGGCGAGCACGGCGCCTTCCTCCTGAGCCGGAACGAGTACTTCATCTGCCCGGCCTTCCCGCTCGAGACCGTCGTGGACCCCACGGGCGCCGGCGACACGTTCGCGGGCGGGTTCATGGGGGCGCTGACGCGGATGGGGCGGATCACCGACACGAATCTCCGCCGCGCGGTGGTCTATGGATGCGTGCTCGCCTCGTTCGCCGTCGAGGAGTTCAGCGTCGGCGCGCTCCTGCGCGTGGAGCGCGGGGAAGTGCTGCGCCGCGCCGAGGCGATCACGGCGATGACGCGCGTAAGCCTGGACAACACGGCGCGCGTCCTTCGGTGACCGCGGCGCCGCGCGCGATCCGGCACGCGGCGCGGATGGCGCCGGCGTGCGCGCGCTCCGACGCCGACGGCGTCCCGACGCCTCCGACGCGCCGCGCGGTCCGCCCTCACGACACCCGATCGCGCGCCCGGCACGCGTTAGCCCTTTATCCGGACGGCGCGTGCTGGCACACTCGTTGCGGCTCGCCGAACCCTTTCACAACCGATATCCACGAACGCGGGGACCACCGATGCACGTGACCACGTCGCTTCCGTCCTCCACGGCGTTCGCGCGCTCGCGCTCCATCGCCGCGCGCGTCGTCTGGTTCGTCGTCCCGTCGTTCCTGGCCGCGCTCCCGGTGCTGCTCGCGCTCTTCGGGGGCCCCGAGGTGAAACAGACGCGGCCCGACCTCGTGGGCGTCGTCGTCTGGTTCGTGCTGCTCGTGGTCGCCGAGTCGCACCCCGTCCCGCTGCCGCGCGGCGGCACCATCACGATCGCTTCGGTGCTGGACGTGGGCGCGATCCTCCTCTTCGGTCCGTGGGTGGCGGGCGCGCTCGATCTCCTGACCGCCATCCCGGCGCAGCTCTTCCTGCTTCGGGAACGGCCGGCGGCCGCCGTGCTCAACGGAGGCATCTACGCTTCCACGACGATTCTCGCCGGCTCCGCGTATCTCGCGGCCGGCGGCGCCCTGGGCGCGCCGCGATTCCAGGACTTCCTCCCGATCCTGATCGCCGGAGCGCTCTACTACGCGGTGAACACCGGGTGGGTGAGCCTGCTCGTCGGCGCGCACACGCGGGAATCGCCGCGCACCATCTGGCGGCAGCAGTTCCGCGACGGGCTCCTCCAGCACGCGCTGGCGATCGGGTTCGGGCTCCTCTTCGCGCAGGTGCGGGTCGTGGCCGGCATCCCGGGCGTTCTCCTCCTCACCGTCCCGCTCTTCCTGGCGCGCTACGCGCTCCAGCTCTACGCCGACCTGCGCGAGGACCTCGTCGGGTTCGTGCGGGCGCTCTCCACGGCGCTGGATGCGGTCGACCCCTATACGCACCGCCATTCGGTGCGGGTCGCGGGCTATTCGGTGCGCGTCGCGCGGCATCTCGCGCTCCCCGAGTCCGAAGTGGAGATGATCCACTACGCCGCCCTGGTGCACGACATCGGGAAGATCGCGCAGCGCCCGGACGTCATCCGCAAGCCGACGCCGCTCACCGAGGAGGAGCGGCTCCTCATGATGCATCACCCCGAGGCGGGGGCGAAGATCGTGGAGCAGATCCGCGCGCTCCGCGCCGCGGCCGAGATGGTCCGCACGCATCACTGGCGACCCGACGGCGAAGGGTATCCGTCGGGACTCACCGAGGCCGAGGTGCCGCTGGGAGCACGCATCATCCACGTGTGCGACGCCTTCGACGCGATGACGTCGGACCGCTCCTACCGCCGCGGCCTGCCGGTCGCGTGCGCGCTCGCCGAGCTCTCGGCCAAGGCGGGGACGGAGTTCGACGAGGATATCGTGGCCGCGCTCGTGCAGCTGCACGAAGCCGGCGTTCTGGAAGACGTGCGCGGGGCGGGGGAGCGGGCCGACGAGTTCTTCCTGCCCGAATCGTCGCCCGAGCCTCGATGAGCCGCTACGAGGACGCCGGCGTCAACATCCGCAAGGGTGAGGAAGCGGTCGCGCGCATCCGCGACCTCTGCCGCTCCACGTTCGGCCCGGACGTCCTGGGCGACGTGGGGCTCTTCGCGGGAGCGTACCGGGTCCCGGGAATGCCCGGGCAGGTGCTGCTCTCCAGCATCGACGGGGTCGGCACCAAGCTCAAGGTCGCGATCCTCTGCGACCGCCACGATACGGTCGGGTACGACCTCGTCTGCCATTCCGCGAACGACATCCTGGTCCACGGCGCCACGCCGCTCTTCTTCCTCGATTACATCGCCATGGGGGCCCTCGATCCGGTCCGCGTCGAACGCCTCGTCGAGGGGCTGGCGCGCGGATGCCGCGAGGTGGGATGCGCCCTGATCGGCGGGGAGACGGCCGAGATGCCGGGACTCTACGCGCCGGGCGACTACGACCTGGCCGGCGCGATCGTCGGGATCGCGGCCGAGCGGGACCTGATTCGCGGCGAGGGGATCGCCCCGGGGGACGTCG
>DASSLZ010000294.1:0-9688 GCA_035689165.1 Candidatus Eiseniibacteriota bacterium
ACGAAGGTCTTGCCGTAGCGCTCGTAGCGGCCCGAGAGGGGCACGATCACGCCGACCCGCGCGATCCCCTGCGCGGCCCGCTTGAGCGCGACCGAATCGAGGGGGCAGCTCTCCAGCCGGTCCACGATCGAGCGAAGCTCCTTGCGCTGGCTGCCGGTCGCCTTCCCCGCGAGCCCGATCCGCGCGGCCCAGAGCTGCTCGGCGGCGCGGGTCATCGGATCGAGGCGCTGCACGTCGCCCGAGGCGGCGAACTCGAGCGCCCAGCCGGGCGATGCCTCGGGATCGGGAGCTTCGAGGAGGCGCGCCTTGAGCTCCGCGGCGCGGCGCGGCGGATAGTGCCGCGTGGAGGCTGCCGGCGCGACGGCGGGCGTAGCGGTGGTGGAGGGCGCCGGAGCGGCCGTGGTGGCCGCGGGCGTCGTCACGGGGTCGGCGGCTCGCGCCCCGCCGCCGCGCGATGCGGCGAGAAGCGCGACCGCGAGGCCCGCGGCGCCGAGAGCGAGGCTCGCCCTGGTACCGCCTCTAGCGCTCACGGATCGCTTTCGCGTGTTCGCGCGCCAGCTCGACGTAGACGTCCGCCGATTCGCGCAGGCGGGCGAGCGCCTCCGGAGGAATCGCGCCGCGGATGCGCGCCGGCATGCCGGCGACGAAGGACCGGGGCGGCACGCGCATCCCCTCGAGCACGACCGCGCCGGCGGCGACCAGCGATTCTTCGCCGATCTCGCAGTCGTCGAGCAGGATCGAGCCCATGCCGATGAGGCAGCGGTCCCGCACGACGGCGCCGTGGAGGATCACGCGGTGGCCCACCGTCACCTCGTCGCCGATGGTGAGGCCAGACCGCCCCGTCGTGGCGTGCAGCATGCAGAGGTCCTGGATGTTCGAGCGGGCGCCGACGCGAATCGGTCCGGCGTCGCCGCGCACGACGGCGCCGTACCAGACGCTGGACTGCTCGCCCAGGAGCACGTCGCCGAGGACGACGGCGTTGGGAGCGACGAACGCGGAGGCCGGCACCCGGGGCGAGGACCCCAGCAGGGGGCCGATCACGCGGGACGCGCGCGCCGGGGACGGGCTACAGGTCTTCGGGATTCCACTTGCCGAAGTCTTCGGGGCGAAGCTCCTCGAGGAAGTGGCGGAGGTCCTCCGCCTTCTCCTCGGGCGACTTCTCGGCCGGCGCGCCTCCCACCTGGGGCTCCATCGACTTTTCGAACAGCTTGTCGATGATGAAGATGGGGGCGTGGGAGCGGAGGGCGATCGCGATCGAATCGCTGGGGCGGGCGTCGATGGCGACCGCGCCCGCTCCGGCGTCGAGGTAGATGCTGGCGAAGAAGGTGGAGTCCTTGAGGTCGGTGATCACGACGCGCGAGATCTTCCCTCTCAGGCTCTCGATGATCGTGACCAGGAGATCGTGCGTCAGCGGGCGCTGATACTTCTTGCCCATCAGCTCGCTGTGGATCGCGCTGGCCTCCATCGGGCCGATCCAGATGGGCAGGACGCGATTCCCTTCGATCTCCTGCAGCAGCACGACGGGGTTCTTCGTTCGCTCGTCGATGGCCAGGCCACCGACGCGTACCGGAATCATGCTCATGGCGAGCCGCGCTCTCGGCGGAGGCCTACCGTGTGGTATCCGGTGGCGCTCCCGTGCTGTCCGCGCCCTCGGGCGCGTCGTCGAGCTCGGGGGCGGGCTTGTCCATGTTCTCCAGCATCCACTTCGCCGAATTCGCCAGCTCGTGGCGCGGATACTTGTCGAGGAACTTCCGGAACTCCGCTTTGGCCTCGTCGTACTGACCGAGATCCTCCGCGTAGGTGAAGCCTATCATGAACGCCGCTTGCACGGACACCGGGTCGTCGGGGTAGCGCGTCACCACGTCGCGGTAGAGCTGGATGCGCTGCTGCGGGCTGCTCGCCGCCTGCGCTTCCTTGAAGAAGTCCTGGGCGCTGCGGGCCGGCGTCGACGCGACCTTGACGGAATCCTCGAAGACGACCGCGCCCGCGGCGTTCTTGAGCGAGTCGAGGAAGGTCTGCGAGAGCGTCTCCTGGGCCTGCGTCGAGAGATGTCCGAGGATGCCCTGCCGCACCTCGGCCAGCGGCTGCGTCCGCGCCGGATCCACGTTGTCCACGCGGATCAGGTGCCACCCCTTCTCGCTCTTCAGGGGCGGGCTGGTCTCGCCCTCCTTCAACGCGAACGCTTCCTTGACGATGTCCGGCGCCTTGCCGATCCCCGGGACGAAATCGGAGCTCGGGGTGACGTATCCGACGAGGCCGCCATGGTCCGAGGTGGCCTTGTCGGTGGAGTTCGCCTTGGCCAGCGCGTCCCAGAGGCCACCCGCCGCGAGCCGCTTCCGAAGCGCCTCGGCCTTGGCCTTGGTCGCGACCTGGATGTGCCGCACGCGCGCGCGCGCCGGAATCGCGAACTCGGACGAATGCTCCTCGTAGTAGGCCTGGATCTGGGCGTCGGTGGGAGGCGGGAAGTTCGCCATCCGCGACTGGTAGTACTGCCGCATCAGCGTCTCGCGCGCGGCCTTGGCAACCGCCGCCCGGTACGCGGGATCCTTCTGGATCCCCGACCGGCGCGCCGCCTGATAGAGCGCCTCCTCGGTGACCATCCGGTCGACCAGGGTCTTGTAGCCCTGCGGATCCCGGAGCTGGCTCTGCACGTTGGGGGGCGCCGTCGCGATCAGCGAATCGACCTCGTGCGCGCGGATCCGCCGCGTGCCGACGATCGCCACGACCGTGCCGAGGGTGTCCGCCTTCCCGGGCGACCAGACGCGCGTCGACGTGGCGCCCGAGCCGCCCGCGACGGGACGGGCCTTGGAGCCGCCGCCGCAGCCGGACGCGGCCACCGTGGCGACGAGGGCCGCGAGCGCGATCGCGCGCGGGCCCAGGGAAGACCGGAGCCGCGACGAAGCGCGGCTCACTTCCGGACCACCCACACCTTCACCGGGGCTTCGATGTCCTGGAAGAGGTGCACCGGGACTTCGAACACGCCGAGCGCCTTGATCGGCTCTTCGAGGCGGACCGCCTTGCGCTCCACGGGGAACCCCTGCGCCGCCAGCGCCTCGTGGATCTCCACCGCGGTGACCGAGCCGTAGAGCTGGTCCTCTTCGCCCACCTGGACGCTGAACTGGAGCGATGCCTGCATCATCCGCTCCCGGAGCTCCTGCGCCGACTGACGCTGCTTCTGCTCCAGCGCCACGCGGGCCCGCTCGCGGTCGCGGAAGACCGCCTGCGAGTTTCCCACCGCCGCGATGGCCTTCTTGCGCGGGAGCAGGTAATTGCGCGCATAGCCGTCCGCCACGCGCACCGTGGCGCCGCGCTTGCCCAGACCTTCCATCTCCTCCAGCAGAATCACTTCCATCGAACGATACCCTCCTAATCGTCGGACTTGTCGGCCCGCCGCCCGACCGAACCGCCGGGCCCGGGCACCAGCCGGCGCCGAAAGTCGTACCAGGAATCCAGGAACCCGATCGCGAGAAACGCGAGGAACAGAATCGGCATGAACGCCACGAGGACGAGGATCGCGCCCTGCACGAGCGCGTTCATCTCGAAGGCGATCGCGGTGAAGCGCGCGACCGCGAGCCCCTGCACCGTGTAGGCGAGCAGGAGGGGAAACGCGAGATTCGCGCCGGCCAACGTGGCCCAGGGAAGGCGCGTCACGACCAGAGCCAGCGCCGCGGCGAACGCCCAGGCCGCGGCCGGATGCACGCGCCACGTGGAGAAATCGCGGAACGCGGGAATCCCGCGCTCGCGGAAGAGCACGCTCGTGAGCCAGACGTTCACCGACAGCACGCTGATCCACTTGAGCGCGAAGAGCGAGGGGAGGAGGAACGAGTAGATGCGCTCCATCTGCCCGAGCGCGATCTCGAACTCCGCGCGCGAGACTCCGAGCGTCTCCGAGAAGCGGAGGTCCGACTCCAGACGGCGCACCTCGGCGAGCCGCGCGGCGAACGTGCGCGAGAGCTCGTCCATGCCGCCGAGGAGCAGATAGCCGACCACGACGGCCAGGATCGGGGCCGCGGCCAGCGTCATCGCCGTGGACGCGCGGTCGCCCCGGCGCGCCGAGGCGCTCAGGAGAAGACCCGCCGTGCCCAGCACGGCGACGAACACGAGGCGCGAGGGCTCGGTGACCCCCGCCGCGTACACCGCGCCCAGCGTCGCGGTCGCCGCGAGCGCTCCGACCAGGAGCCCCACGTGCCGCGCCAGCCAGAAGACGGCGAACGGGAGCAGGCCGTACGCCCATGGCAGCGGCACGGGAATATCCGTGTTCGCGGCCATGACGATGCCCGCCCCGAAGAGCAGCACCCCCGCCGCGCGGATCCACTCCGCGGGGGAGGCGGCCTCCCTCACCTTCGAATCAGCGATATTGGTCACTGGTGAACGGCAGAAGAGCCAGGATGCGCGCCCGCTTCACGGCCTCGGTGATCTGGGACTGGTGCCGGGCGCAGGTGCCGGAAATCCGCCGAGGGACGATCTTACCGCGATCGGTGATGAACCGCGACAGACGCCGGTCGTCCTTGTAGTCGATCCGGTCCACCTTGTCGAAACAGAGTTTGCAGAACTTGCGTCGATACGACCGCGATTCGCCATCGCGAGCCATGGGTCTCCTCCTCTAGGGTTGCCTGCGGGACGCCGCCCTCGGGCGGACGTCCCGCGTCATTCCGCTGCCGTGGGCGCGGGCTCGGCCGGCGCCGGAACGCCTTCGGCCCGGGGCGCGCCTTCCGTCTTGGCCTCTTCGGCCGGACGCGGCGATTCCTTGGGTGCCAGGACCGTCAGATGCCGGAGCACGCTCTCGTTCAGGCGGAATCTCCGGTCCATCTCCGCGATCAGGGTCGCCGGGCTCTTGTGCTTGACGTGGATGTACGTGCCGTCCCGCCGCTTCTTGATGTTGTAGGCGAGCTTCTTCTTGCCCCACCGCTGGACCTCGACGACTTCGCCCCCCGCCTGCGCGATCGGGCCCGTCACGCGGTCCAGTTCCTCGTTGATCCGCGCCTCTTCGAGGCCCGGATCGAAGATGATCGTCGTTTCGTACAGTTTCATGGGTTCCCTCATGGCTCAACCGGATCGAGCACGAACCGGTTCCACCGGTTCATGGCCTGCGTGAGTCCTTCCGCGGCCGCGTCGAACGCGGCCGAGGCCGCCGCCTCGATCACGCGCGGCAGCACGGCCTTTTCTTCCTCTATAAACGGCTCCAGAACGTATTCCTTGAGCCGATCCGACGTGGGGGCGGGCCCGACGCCGATGCGCAGCCTGGGGAAAGCGTCCGTCCCCGCCGACAGCGCGATCGACTCCAGCCCCTGGTGCCCCGCCGTTCCCCCGCGGGAGCGGATCCGAAGCGACCCCAGCGGCAGGTACACCTCGTCGCACGCCACCAGGATCTCCGACGCCGTCCACCCCTCCGCCAGGAGCGCCCGGAACGCGTCGCCGCTCCGGTTCATGTAGCGCTCGGGCTTGGCGAGAAGGACCGTGTGCCGCCCGGCCCTGCCCTCGCCCCGGGACATCCCCGGGCCCTTCGTCCACCCCTGGAAGCGCCCCAGCCGCTTCGCCAGCGCGTCCACCGCCATCCAGCCCGCGTTGTGGCGCGTCGCCGCGTATTCCGGCCCGGGGTTTCCCAGTCCCAGGACGACCTTGATCGTGTGCGCCTCGTTAACCTTCCTTGCCCCCTTCCGCCGCCTCTTCGCCTTCCTTCTTCGAGGCCACGAGCTCCGGCTCCGCCGGCGCTTCCTCGGCCGGCTTCGCCTCCTCGAGCACCGTCGGCGGGACGACCGTGGCGATGCCGCGGTCCGCTTCGGTGATGATCACGACCCGCTCCGCCTTGATGTCGCTGACGTGCAGCGTGTCACCGATGTTCATCGCGGACACGTCGACCTCGAGGTGGGTGGGAATGTCGGTCGGAAGACACTCGACCTCCACCTCGCGCAGGAGGTGCTCCAGGATGCCGCCGCCGTCCTTGACGCCGGTGGGCACTCCGACGAGCTCGATCGGGACCTCGACGGTGATCCGCTCGGTGAGGGAGATGTGCTGCAGATCCAGGTGCAGGATGTTCCCCTGCACCGGGTCGCGCTGGATCTCCCGGATGAGCGCTTTGCGGTCGGCGGCCGCGGCCCCCGACACCTGGAGGTCCACGATGACGTTCGCGCCGGATGCTCCCTGCAGCAGCGTGTCCACGTCCTTCGCGTTCACGACGAGGGAGATCGGCGTCTCGCCCCGTCCGTAATAGACGGCGGGAATGCGTCCGGCGGCGCGGAGCTTCTTGGCGATGCCCTTGCCGACGCCGGTCCGCTGCTCGCCGTTCAAACTGGTGATGGCCATGATCGATGCTCCTGGGTGATTCGTGCGCGCGCCCCCGGGGGCGCGCCGGTTTCCGTCAGATGAACAGCGAGCTGAGCGACTCCTCGTCGTGGATGCGGCGGATCGCCTCCGCCAGAAGCGGCGCGACCGAGAGCACCCGGATCTCCTTGGGCAGCGAGCCGGGGGCGTGCGGGATGCTGTCCGTGACGACCAGCTCCTTCACGGAGGAGTGCGCGATCAGATCCGCGGCCTCGCCGCACAGCACGCCGTGCGTCGCCGCCGCGTAGATGTCCCGGGCGCCCGCGTCCTTGAGCGCCTTCGCCGCCTCGACCAGGGTGGAGCCCGTGCTCACGATGTCGTCGAAGATCACGACGTTCTTTCCCTCGACCTCGCCGATCACGTTCATCATCTCCACCGCGTCCGGACGGGGCCGCCGCTTGTCCACGATCGCGAGGCTGGCCGAGAGGCGCTTGGCGTATGCCCGGGCCATCTTGACGCTCCCGATGTCCGGCGCCACGACGACGACGTTCGGGATCTGCCGGCGAAGGAAGTAGTCCACCAGCACCGGCGCGGCGTACAGGTGATCGAACGGAATGTCGAAGAAACCCTGGATCTGGGCCGAGTGCAGATCCATCGTCATCACGCGGTCGGCCCCCGCCGTCGTGATGAGATTCGCGACCAGCTTCGCGGTGATCGGGACCCGCGGCTGATCTTTCCGATCCTGCCGCTGGAATCCGTAGTACGGGATCACCGCCGTCACGCGCCGCGCCGAGGCGCGCCGCACCGCGTCCACCATGATCAGCAGCTCCATGAGATTGGACGCCGGCGGGAACGTCGGCTGGAAGACGAAGATGTCCGAGCCGCGGATGTTCTCGTTGATCTTGACGAGCGTCTCCCCGTCGGCGAACTGCTCCACCGTCGCGTCGCCGAGGTCGATCCCGAGATGCGCGCAGATCGCTTCGGCGAGGGGACGGTTCGCGTTCCCCGAGAAGAGACGGAGTCCCCGCTCCACGTGGCGCGCGTCGTGCGTCTCGGAGAGCGGCTTGGACATGGGCACGGCGCGGCGATCGGTGGCCAGCTTGACCGTCATCGGACTCCCTCCTCCGGACCGCAACGAAACGACCCCAATGAAAAAGACCCAAAGCCCGATTGACGCCATCGTCAATCGGGCCCGAGACGCCGCGCGGCGCTCGATGGACCGGAGGCATCCTACTGCCGGGCCCCCGGGGCCCTGTGACCGAGGTCAGATTCGAACCTTGGGTCTACCCGGCGGAGCCGCTTCGCCCCGCCGCTGCCAACTTCGGGTGTGTGACGTCGATGATACCGAAAACGGTGGTTGGGGCGGGAGGATTCGAACCTCCGAATGGGAGATCCAAAGTCTCCTGGCTTACCACTTGCCGACGCCCCATCCGCCGCAGGGCCGCCGGCGACCGGTGCTGCCGGCGCCCGCCGCTCGCCTGCCCTATGTCAGCTGGCTTGCGAGCTTTCGATCAACTGCTTCGCCCGCTCCTTCTCGTACTCGTCGAGGATGCGGGCTTCGATCTTCTCACGCGACTCGTTGTTGATCGGGTGCGCGATGTCCTGAAAGGTTCCGTCCGGCTTCTTGCGGCTCGGCATGGCCACGAACATCCCGTTCGTGCCTTCGATGATCTTGAGACCCCGGATCACGAAGGCGTCGTTGAACGTCATGCTCGCGAAAGCCTTCAGCTTGTCATCGTCCCTGAGTGCGATCCGTACTTCTGTGATCTCGAGACCCATCCGTCTCACCCACCTCGAGTTCGGGACCTCGATCCTTCGAAGGCCCTGGGACCATCCCCCCCGGTCCCGGTGATACACCCTGCGCCCCCAACGTGGACGGTGCGGTCAGCCAGCTCGGGAAACCACGGCGCCATGTTCGATGCTCCGAGCGATACGGAATTCGGCGCCGCGGTTGCCGACCGCATTCAGAACCGCCTGCGCCTCGGATAGCGATTGGGACACGCCGAAAACCGTCGAGCCACTGCCGGATAGGAGCGCGCCGATCGCCCCTGAGGAGACGAGTACGCGCTTCAATTCGGCGATACCGGGGAGATGTGGCAGGATCACGCCCTCGAACGCGTTCTCCATTGCGTCCGCCACCCCATGAAGATCCCGCCGTGTGATCGCCGACGCGAGGACTCTAGCCCCCTCCCCATTTGGTGTCAACCCCTTTCTCATCTGCCCGTAGGCCCAAGTCGTTGAAATCGCGGTAGCTGGAGTCGCCAGCACCACCCAGAACGGCGTGATGGGACATAGATGTCTCACCCTCTCCCCGCGGCCCGTAGCGCGCGCGAGGCCTCCGCGCAGGAAAAAGGGGACGTCCGAACCCAGTCTTCCGGCGAGCGCGGCCAGGGTCTCGGAACCGAGGTTCAGCCCGAGAAGCCGGTCGACGCCCGCGAGGAAGCCGGCCGCGTCGCTGCTCCCCCCGCCGAGCCCCGAGCCCGGCGGGATCCGCTTCACGAGACGCGCGCGCACGCCGGCTCCAGCGGGAAGCGCGCCCGTCTCTCCCAGTAGCGCCCAGGCGCGCTCGATGATGTTGGGGTCGGGTCCGCGAATGGGCAGCCCGGCCGTCGTGAGTGAAAGCCCCGCGGTGCCGCGCTCGATCGTGATCTCGTCCTCGAGCGAGATCGCCTGGAGGAACGTGTCCACCTCGTGATAGCCGTCGGGACGCCGGCCCAGGATCCAGAGGCCCAGGTTGATCTTCGCGGGGCATCGCACGCGAAGCCGTTCGGCGGCCGGCGCGGCGCTTCGCGGCGCGGCGCCTCGAGCGGGCGCGGCCACGTCAGGCCGCCGGCCAGGCGAGGATCAGGAGCACCACCAGGCACCAGAGGAGCACGTTCACGAGGGTCGCGCGATCGGTGAGCAGGTGCTCCGAGGGGTTTCCCCCCTTCTCCTCCGCGTACATCAGATACAGGTAGCGAAAGATCCCGTAGAGCACGAACGGGATCGTGAGGAAGAGCGGCCGGCCGTGGAACTTGGCCACGGTCTCGGGCGCGATGGTGTAGACCGAGTAGGCGAGCACCGTCGCGCTCGTGACGACGGCCACGAGCTGATCGAGGAGGCGAACGGTGTAGCGGCCCAGCGCGGCGCGGTGCCGCGACGCTTCCCCCTCCAGGACGCCCAGCTCGTGGCGCCGCTTTCCGATCGCGAGGAAGAGCGCCAGGAAGAACGCGCAGACGAGGAGCCACGGCGAGAGCTCCACCGCCTCGGCCGAGCCCAGCCGGTCGCGCAGGAGCTCCACGCCGGCCACGGCGCGCACGACGAAGCCGATCGCGATCGCCACCACGTCCAGCAGCACCACGTTCTTCAGCGCGAGCGAGTAGGTGATGGTGAGTGCGACGTACGCCGAGGCGCTCATCCCGAATCGCGGCCCGAGCAGGAACGAGCC
>DASSLZ010000295.1:0-12710 GCA_035689165.1 Candidatus Eiseniibacteriota bacterium
CCTGCGCTACCCCGAGGCGCTGAAGAACGATCCCACCATCGACGCCGAAGTGGTCCTGGATGCGGTCTCCGCGGTGAAGCTGCTGCAGGCGCGTCCGGAGATCGATGCGAAGCGCGTGTTCGTGATCGGGCATAGCCTGGGCGCGCAGCTCGCGCCGGAGATCGCGACGCGAGCGGGATCCGTCGCTGGGGTCGCGCTGCTCGCGCCCCCGGGACGGAGACCCCTAGCGATCGTGGCGGCTCAAATGGGGTACCTGGGAGCACCCGCCGAATCGATCGCGAAGGTGGAATCGTATTTCGAGACGATGACTTCCGGGTTGTTCGGAGGAAATCCGATCTTGCTCGGAGCGCCGCTTTCTTATTGGGCGGATTGGACCTCACGCTCTGATTTCGCACCCGCCCAGGCCCGGAAGCTCGGTCGTCCCGTGCTCGTGCTGCACGGCGAGCGCGACTTCCAGATCGTGGACGAGGATATCGCGGTCTGGAAGAAGCGGCTCTCTGGGGTGAAGGACGTGCGGTTCGTGTCCATGCCCGGCTTGAATCACCTCTTCATCGAAGGGACCGGCAAGCCCGGACCCGCGGAGTACGACACGCCGGGCCACGTGGACCCGCGCGTGGTCGACGAGCTCGCCCGCTTCATCAGCCGTTGATCGTGAGCATTCCCCCCTCGGGGTAGCGCGGCCCCGAGGTCGCTCCCTGCGGCGCGGCCTCCTCGATCCGCCGTAGGTCTTCCTCGCTCAGCGCGATCGAGGCGGCGGCGGCGTTCTCCTCGAGATAGGCGCGGCGCTTGGTCCCGGGGATGGGAACGATCTCCTTCCCCTGGGCGAGCAGCCAGGCAAGCGCGAGCTGCGAGGGCGTGCAGCGCTTCTCCCGCGCGATCTCCTCCACGCGGCGCACCAGGTCGAGGTTCTTCTGGAAGTTCTCCCCCTGGAACCGCGGGTGACTCCGGCGCGCGTCGTCGGGGGCCAGGTCCTCCGGCTTCTGGAAGCGGCCGGTCAGGAAGCCGCGCCCCAGCGGACTGTAGGGGACGAAGCCGATGCCCAATTCACGGCAGGTCGGGAGGATTTCGTCCTCGGGATCGCGAGTCCAGAGCGAGTACTCGGTCTGGAGGGCGGTGATCGGGTGCACGGCCTGCGCGCGGCGGATCGTGGCCGGCGACGCCTCCGACAGTCCCAGGTGGCGCACCTTGCCGGCGCGAACCAGATCGGCCATCGCTCCGACGGTATCCTCGATCGGCACGGTGCGGTCCACACGGTGCTGGTAGTAGAGGTCGATGTGGTCGGTGCCCAGCCGCTTCAGCGACGCGTCGCACGCCTGGCGCACGTAGTCCGGCTTCCCGTTCACGCCCAGCCACTGCCCCTCGGCGCCCCGGACGTTTCCGAACTTGGTCGCCAGCACCACGCGGTCGCGCCGCCCCTGGAGCGCCTTGCCCACCAGGACTTCGTTCGTAAAGGGTCCGTAGACGTCGGCGGTGTCGAAAAAGGTGATCCCGAGATCGATCGCGCGGTGGATCGTGGCGATCGACTCCGCGTCGTCGCGCTGCGCGAAGAAATCGGACATGCCCATGCAGCCCAGACCGAGGGCCGAGACCTGAAGCCTCCCGCCCAGCATTCGCTTCTTCATGGCTGTCGCTCCGCAATGCCAGCCGGGTGGCCGGCGGGATGAGTTCGGCTCAGGAGGCCGGCAGCGCGGGTTCGATTCCCGTCACCGTCGCGGCCTCGGGGGCCACAGCGCGCTTCCGGCGCTTGAGCCGCGCCTGGAACGCGTCGAGATAGGTATAGATCACGGGGGTCACGTACAGGGTCACGAGCTGCGAGAAGGCCAGTCCGCCGACCACCGCAAGGCCCAGCGGCCGGCGCGACTCCGCTCCGGCGCCGAATCCGATGGCGATCGGCAGGGTGCCCATGAGGGCGGCCAGCGTGGTCATCATGATCGGACGGAAGCGGATGGGGCAGGCCTCGACGATCGCCTCCTTCGGAGGCCTCCCTTCGTTGCGCTCCGCGTCCAGCGCGAAGTCGATCATCATGATCGCGTTCTTCTTCACCAAACCCACGAGCATGATGATCCCCACGAACGCGTAGCGAGCCGTCCTTCGACTTGAGGTAGAGGCCGCGCAGGGCGTTCACGTCCTGCTGAAACTGCGGGAGGAGCTCGAGGATGACCCCGTACTGGTCGCTCGACGTGAAAATGGTCGAGACCTGCCGCGAGCCGAAGGAATCGTAGAGCGTCTCCTCGATCTGGCGCGCCGAGATGCCGAGCGCGGAGGCGCGGTCACGATCGATCTGCACCGAGACCTGGGGATTGGCGATCTGCAGGTCGCTGGTCACGTCCTGCAGATCGGGGAGATCGCGCATGCGGTCGAGGAGCTGGTCGGCCGAGGCGTAGAGCCCCGCGATGTCGCCGCTCTGCAGCGTGTACTGGTACTGGCTCTTGGACATGCGCCCTCCCACGTTGATCGTGGGTGGGTTCTGCATGTAGACGCGGATCCCCGGCACCTGCCCCACCTTGGGCTGCAACCGCCGGATCACCTCGTCGGCCGAGGCGCCCCGCTCGTTCCGGGGCTTCAACCGGATGATCATCCGCCCCTGGTCCCTCGGGCACATCAGGGGATACTACCGGACCCCTCACCCTGTTCCAAGGGTGGGGGGAACGCCCGCCCCAGGGCCGCGGAACGGCGCCCGAGCAAGCGAACGGGGCTCCCGAAATCGGAGCCCCGTTCGTTGTAGCGGGGTAGCGGGGTAGCGGGGAAGCGGAGAAGCGGAGAAGCGAGTACGTGCTAGTCCTCGATCCCCTTGTCGTCGTCGTCGCGATCCTCGCGGGCCTTGGCGACCTCACGCACCTCGCGCGGAACCATCCCCTTCTTCACCTGCACGTAGGGACCGCGCCACGATTCCGCGCGGCACCATACCTGGCCGTCCTGCATGTACCAGGAGTTGCCCAGCTGGTAGAGCTCGTGGTCGACCACGCCCTCATCGACGGCGTACGAGGCCGTCGCCGCGTACTCGTAATCGGCCGGCTCGCTCGCCTGATAGGTCGTGGTCCGCGCCGGCTTGTACGACGCGAAGGAGAGCTTCTTGTGGTTTCTCCGGTAGGCACGGCGATGCGTCGCCGTGTAGCGCGCGGGATGAGCCGCGCGATACTCCGCCTCCGACTCCTCGCTCGCGGGCGCCATGCTCATCGTGGACGGCTCGACGGCCGCGCCGTGCACCGGCGTGAGGCACCGGACCGGCCGGTCGCCCGCGGCGACCGCCATCCAATCCTGCCGGTACGACGCCGGAATCGAGATCACCTCGGTCGGCACCGAGCCCGCGCCCACGAAAGCGACGGACCGTCCGGCCGGAGTCCGGCACATCGTGCCGTCGTCCACCAGGAACAGCGTGTGGCTCGTGCCGGAGAGGTCGTAGCTGGGGTCGTCGGTGACGTGATAGACGCGCGAGCCCGCGGCCACCGTCGCGGCGGGCTCGACGATGGTGATGGCGCGGGCCGGGTGATAGTGCCGGCTCGCGTAGGCGCGCGATGTGGGCGCCGCGGACAGGCACAAGGCGAGCGCCGCCGCGCCCGCGGTCCAGACAATCGATCGTTTCATAGGGCCTCCGTGGCAGCGGCCCTGGGTCAGGGTGGGGCCGCGAGGTCCGCTCATCGTCGCATGTCGTGTGCCGGAATGCGGCCGCGGGCCGGAGTTGTGAGCCGGAGACCGATATTCGTAGGCCAGGACGGTCCCGGAGGGGCGCGGGCGAACCGCGGAGAGCGGCCGCAAGGGCGTCGGGGCCCTAGAACTGCCGACCCATAACCTATTGTAGAAATGCGGCTTGTATTGCCGTTTTCATGTTTCTTGCGAACCGTACCGGGACAGGCGCCCCCTTGCCAAGGGTGCGCTGGCCTGGGGCCCGACTAGGGAGCCGTCTTGGGTCCGGTTCGGGTCGCGGGGCGTCCCCCTCCGTTCCACAGGGGGCACCGGGGCGAAGAGATTTCAAGGCGGAGGGAGCTTTCGACCACGGGGGCCGGATCCGAAAAAATACGCGGCTTCGTGACTTCTGTCACGGAGCGGCCGCCGAGCGGCCGTCATTCTGTCCTCAGCCGGCGGTGCTCGGCATCACCCTCCGGCTCGACCCTCACCCATAGCCAGCCAGCTTCCTGAAGAGGGACGGGCCACTCCCCACGGGTCGGCGTTGCGCCGCCGGTCCTCTGTTCTCCGCCCTACGCTTCGCCCCGCTTGGCCAGGGTGCGAAGGAGCGCGCTGTTCCTCACGAAGATCTTCCCCCGCTGGAGCCGGATCGCGTCCAGCCTCTCGAATTCCTTGAGCAGCCGGCTCACCACCTCGCGCGCCGTGCCGAGATTCGCGGCGAGCTCGGCGTGGGTGATCTCCACCGACCCGTCCGACCCATCGCTCTCGAACAGCTCGGCCAGACGCCCCGCCAGCCGCCGGTCCATGCGGCGGAACGCGACCTCTTCGACCAGCGACATCACCTCGGTGAGCCGTCCCGCGAACATGCGGAAGACGAAGGCGCGGAGCGATTCGTGCTCGGCGATCCAGCGCCGGAACGTGGCGGCCGGAACGACGATCGCCTCGACGTCGTCCTCGACGCACGCCATGGCCGGCACTGTCGTCTCGGAGAGGATGCAGGAGACGTTGAGCGGGCAGGCCTCCCCGGGGCCGACGTGATAGAGCGTGATCTCGTGACCGTTCTCGCCCAGCTTGAAGACCCGCATCCTGCCGCTCGCGACCACGGCGAAATGGGCGCACGAATCCCCTTCGCGCAGGAAGTATTCGCCCGCGCGCAGCTTCACGACGACCGCATTCTCGGCCAGGGCGTTCCGGAGCTCCGGCGAGGCCTCGTCGATGAACGGAACCTTGGCCAGGATTTCCTGCTTCGTGGCGGCCGACGAGCGGCCGCCGGCGACCGGATTCGGCATGGCGTTCCTCCCGCTAGAGACTGGGTCTGGCGCTCTTCGGCCGCTCGGCTTCCTTCACGGGACGGTAGGTCACCCCGAGCTGGTCGAAGAGGAACTGGAACACATCGGCGTTCTGCCGGTCTTCCTCGGACAGCGAGCTGCCGATGTGACCGGAGTCGTAGCTCACGCGCATCAGCACCGGACGCCGCGTCCCGGAGGCCTGGAGCCGCGCGACCATCTTGTAGGTCTCCCACGACTCGACGCGCGGATCGTTCACCCCGGTGAGCGCGAGCACCGAGGGATAGGCGGTGCCCGCCTTCACGTGGTGATACGGCGAGTACGCCAGCATCTGGCGGAAGAGGGTCGAATCCTTGACCGTCCCGAACTCGGTCGTGTTGAACTCGCCGTTGGGCGAGAACTCGGTGCGCAGGACGTCGCCATATCCGACCTCGGCCACGGCCGCCCCCATCACGTCGGGATGGTGAACCACCGTGCCGTAGACGAGGAGCCCGCCCGCGCTGCCGCCCTCGATCGCGAGACGGTCGCGGCGGGTGTAGCCCTCCTGGACGAGGTAGCGCGCGCACGCAGCGAAATCGTCCATCGAGCGCTTCTTCGTTCCGAGACGCGCCGCGTCGTGCCAGGCGTCGCCGAACTCTCCGCCTCCGCGGACGCTCGCGTCGACGTAGACCCCACCCTGTTCGATCCAGGCTCGGATCGACGCGCGGAAGTACGGAGTCTCGCTCAGGCCGTAGCTCCCATATCCGTACAGTAAGAGCGGGGCGCTTCCGTCCTTGGGCGTTCCCTTCCGGAGGACGATGTTGACGGGGATCTTCGCGCCGTCGTCGGCCGTCGCGAACTCGCGACGGACCTCGCAGTCGCTGAAATCCGCCGGAGAGGTCTGCGCGAGCGCCGTCGGCGAAAGCCGGGTCGATCCGCCGGCCATCACATAGGTCGCCGGGGGGCGGGTATAGCTCTGCACGCGCACCATGGCGTCGTCGCCGTCGGTCACCACGGCGCCGCCGATCGACGCGGGCTCGGGCAACGCGACCACGCCGAGGTCCTTCCCGCTCAGATCGTAGACCCGGAGCTGCGTCGGACCGCCGACCATCTCGCGCACGTACAGGCGGGACGCCGCGGGCGCGAACGACTCGATCGCGTTCTGGGTCTCGGGGACGACCACGCGCGCGGCGTCGAGTCGGGGATGGTCCAGGGGGATGCGCAGGATCTTCTTGTTCGGCGCCCCCGCGCGCGAGAGCGCGTAGAGCGCGCCGTCCTGGCCGACATGCGCGGCGATGAGCCCGTCCTGGAACGTCGAGACCTGGCTCCACGCGCCGCCCGGCGCCATCAGCCAGTACTCGTGCTCGCCGCCGTCGCCGTTGCTGACGTCGGCCAGGATCCAGCGTCCATCCCGGCTCGTCGCCAGGGCCGCCTCGGCGATCTTCGGAAACTCGCGCCCAAGGACGTAGGTGTCGGACGAGAGCGGCGTCCCGAGCTTGTGGAACCAGATCTGCTGATAGAACGGCAGGTCGGCCTTGGGCCGCTCGCCGGGAGCGGGATAGCGCGTGTAGTAGAGCCCGGTCCCGTCTCCGTTCCACGTGGCGCTTCCTCCGGCCGTCCCCCCGTTCACGCGCGGGATCGCGACGTCCCGCGGGCGTCCGGTATCGGTTTCGTAGACGTGGAGGGTGCCGTCCTCGGTGCCGTTCTTGGAGAGGGAGACGGCGGCGAGCTTGCCATCCAGCGAGGGAACGTAGAAGTCGATCGTCGTTCCGCCCGAGGCGTCCAGCGCGTTCGGATCGACCACCGTCGTTTCCCCGGCGCGGTCGGTAAGGGATCGCATCGCGACCAGGAACGGCTGCTGCTTCGGCGGCTTCTCTTCGAGGAAGAAGTAGCGGCCCCCGGCCCAGCTCCCGCTGTAGAAGTCCGGAGAGTCGGAGCGGCTGAGCGCCGCCACCCGCTTCTGGATCTCCGCGCGCTCCCGGTGCCCGTCCAGCCACGAGCGCGTGTAGGCGTTCTGGCCCCGGACCCACTTCATCACGCCGGGATCGGACGCGCGCTCCATGTAGCGGTAGTCGTCCGGAACCTTCACCCCCCAGTAGGTGTCGAAGACGGTCCGCTTGGGAGCCCGCGGCAGCGGCGGAGGCGCCTTGTGGCGCGCGGTCGCGACGCGCCGCGCGGGAGCCGTGGCGGCCCGCGCGCCCGGCGCCTCGTACGGAAGCGCAGGAATCGAGAGAACGAGAGCGAGTACGGCGGCTCGGCGAAGCATGGGTCGGTCTCCTGGACGATGGGGGGGCGTGGCCCCGGGGGGCCGTTCCGATGATAGCACCCCCCCGCCGCGCGCACGGGGCCCGGTTCCTGCTGAGGGAGTCTGCTGACATGCGGTCCCCGGCCGGGTCCTACCACCCGGCGGCCCGCGCGAATCGGGAGGAACACCATGCTTCGAATCCTGGGAGTGCTGCTCCTCGTCCTCTGGCTGGTCGGAATGCTCGCGTTCAAGACGCTGGGCGCCATCGTGCACCTGTTCCTGGTGCTCGCGATCATCCTCTTCCTGGTGGGCCTGTTCCGGGGCCGCAGGGCCGTCTGACAGGGCGGGGGGGCGCGCCCCCGCCGATGCGGCGTGAGCCGCGCTCAGCCGCCTCCGGCAGGCAGCCGAAGCGAGAGGCACGAGAGCCCGCCGTCCATTTTTTCAAACTCGGACATTTCGAGCGGAACGACCGCGCATCCCCTCGCGCGCAGGCGCCGCGAGAGCACCGGCGCGCCCGATGGAAGCAGCACGCGGCCGTTCGCCCGGATGGCGTTCGCGGCGTAGGACTCCTCGGGCTCGACGGGGATCACCTCGAGGCCGAGCGCGCGGGCGGCGGGCGCGAGCGCTGGGACCGCCGCGGCAAGCCCGCCGGCCACGCAGGAGATCCCCGTCTTCAAGTGCAGAAGTCCCGGCATTCCGCCGATCGCCACGAGATGCGCGTGACGGCCGCGAGCCGCCAGCCATTTCACAAGGCGGCGAGCCCCCGCTTCGTTCGTCCGCTCCGAGATCCCGATGAGGAAGCCCCGGTCGGTCTCGAGCACGTCCCCTCCGTCCAGCGTGCCGGGCGGCTCGATCGCCTCGAGCGAGGCGACGAGCGGAAGGAGTGCTGCGCGAATCGAGTCCACTTCCCCGCGCCGGCTCTCGGCGCCGGGGCGGGTGAGGATCGCCTCCCGCCCCAGGATCACGGCGGTGTCCTCCACGAACGTGGAATCGGGATGAGCCGGATCGGCCGGCAGGCGGACCAGGCAGACGCCCGCGGCCTCCAGCGCCACCGCGTAGGCCGCATGCTGCGCGAGCGCCAGCTCGAGGTCGGGGGGCCCGAGCCCCGCCCGGGTGATACCCTGGGCGAACGTCGGTCCCGGCGGCCGGACGATGGCCGTGGCGATGGTGGGTTCCAGGGGTTCCATGGAATCGGCCCGCATCTTAGGCTGGAGATCGGCCGCGCGGTGTCGAAACATTCTACGGCCCCGCCGCTTCACCGAACGCAGGAGACCGCGCACGAGCATGCTCGAAGAACCCGAACGGATCCCGGTCGTCGTCTCGGCCTCCTACGACGAGGTCGCGGTCCGCATCGCCCGCCGGATCGGCGAGATCCTGCGCGCGCGCGCCACCGCCGGCCGGAGCGCCGTCCTCGGCTTGGCCACCGGTTCGACCCCCATCGGCGTCTACCGCGAGCTGATCCGGATGCATCGCGAGGAGGGACTCGACTGGTCCCACGTGAAGACCTTCAACCTCGACGAGTACTACCCCATGGCGCCGGACAGCTATCACAGCTACCACCGGTTCATGTGGGAGAACCTCTTCGCGCACGTGAACATCCCGCGGGAGAACGTGCACATTCCGCGCGGCGACATCCCCCGCGACCAGATCGAGGCGCACTGCCGCGAATACGAGCACGCCATCGCCGAGGCCGGCGGCATCGACTTCCAGATCCTCGGTATCGGCCAGACCGGACACATCGGCTTCAACGAGCCGGGATCCAGCGTGGCGTCCCGCACGCGCCTGGTCGTGCTCGACACGATCACGCGGCGCGTGGCCGCGGCCGACTTCTTCGGCGCCGAGAACGTGCCCACCGAGGCGGTCACGATGGGGGTGGCGACCATCCTCGACGCGCGCGAGATCGCCCTGATCGCCACCGGCGAGCACAAGGCGGCGATCGTGAAGCGCTCCGTCGAGGGCGAGGTGGACCGGTCGGTCGCGGCCACCTATCTCCAGCGGCACCCCAACGCCACCTTCCACCTGGATCCGGCCGCCGCCGCCGAGCTCACGCGCGTGAAGACCCCCTGGCTCCTCCACGAGGTGGAGTGGACGCCGGCCCTCGCGATCGTCGCGGTCGTGTGGCTGGCGCAGGAGACCGGCAAGTCGGTGCTCAAGCTGGACGACGTGGACTACCGCGAGCACCGGCTCGGCACCCTGCTCACCCGCTACGGCTCCTCCGGTGCTTTGAACGGCGTGGTGTTCAACGCGCTCGGCGCCAAGGTGCGAGGGCGGAGCCGCCTCCCGCGCGGCCAGCGGATCGTGGTCTTCTCGCCCCATCCCGACGACGACGTGATCTCGGCGGGTGGAATCCTTTGGAAGCTCCGGCAGAATGAGAACGACATCACGATCGCCTATCAGACCTCGGGGAACATCGCGGTCTTCGACCATGAGGTGCGGCGCTACCTGGATTTCGCGCGCCGGCTGGTGGCCGACTTCCATCCGGGCGCGGAGGACTTCCTCGGCTTCCTGGACGACGTCGAGACGTCGCTGGCGCGAAAGCGCCCCGGGGACGTGGACCCCGAGGCGGTGCTCCAGATCAAGCGGCGGATCCGCGAGGTGGAAGCGGTCTCGGCCATCGAGACGCTGCGCTTCCGCCGCGAGGAGACCCGCTTTCTGAACCTCCCCTTCTACGAGACCGGCAAGGTCCGGAAGGATCCGATCGGAGAGCGCGACGTCGAGATCGTGCTCGAGGTGCTGGAGGAGCGGCGTCCGGAGATCCTCCTCGTCGCCGGAGACCTCTCCGATCCGCACGGGACGCACCGGATGTGCCTGGACGCCGTGGACCAGGCCCTTCTGCGCTACTCCGGCCCGGCACCCGAGGTGTGGCTCTACCGAGGCGCGTGGCAGGAGTGGTCGGTGACCGAGGCGGATCTGCTCGTGCCGATGTCGGAGGAGGAACTGCGGCTCAAGATCAGCGCGATCTTCAAGCACCAGAGCCAGAAGGATCGCGCCCCCTTCCCCGGGGTGGACGAACGGGAGTTCTGGGAGCGGGTCGAGGAGCGTAACAAGGCGACCGCCGCCGTCGTGGACCAGTTGGGGCTGCCCGAATACTTCGCGATGGAGGCGCTGGTCGTGCGCCCTCCGGCCCCGGCGCTCATTCCCTCGGCTATCGCGCCGTAGCGGCTCCCGGCTCCCCGGTCCCGTTGGCGACCGCCGGGGCCGCGGGCTTGAAGATCAGGCCCAGGTTCCTCCGGCCGTTCATCTTCACGACCGCGGGCGCGTCGAAGCGCAGGTGCCGGACGAACTCCAGCTTCGACTCCGCCGGCTGCGCCCCGATCCAGTCCCAGTCGAGGAATCCCTCCCCCAGGTCCGCGTTGACCGTGAAGTACCCCACCTGGAACGACGTCAGGTTCTGGAAGAAGTGGCTCCCCTGCGAGGGAGTCACGCGGAAGTCGCGGAACCCCGACTCGACGATCACGCGCGCGCCCGCGATCTGGTCCCAGGTGACGGGAATGCCGAGCCACGGATCGGTGGATCCCCAGCGTCCCACGCCGATCAGGAGATAGGGCCGCCCCGCCTCGGAGAGCTCCGCGTTGAAGCGAGCCACCTCGGCGGCGGCGGCGCGGCTGGCGGAGCGGTCGAAGCGGTGGAAGTCGACGACGACCGCGTCGCGGATCGAATCCACGACCCCGTTGCCGAGGACCTGCGTGCTGCGGCAGATCAGCACCTCGGGGGGCGCGTCGGACAGGTCGAGGTCCTCGGTCTCCCGCGCCACCACTAAAGGCCGCATCTGGAGGAAGCCGAACTCGTGCGGCCGGTCCTCGCGGGAGGAGAGGCAGCCCGCGAACTCGATCTCCGCCGGCCGGTTCATGCCGTGGCTCCCGACGTTCAGCAGCACGGTGATGACGTCGGCCAGCGGGAAAACGCCATGCTTCAAGATGGGCGCGAAGGTCACGAGGCGGACGCCGGGCCGGGCCAGCCCGTCGTAGATCGCGTGGTTCTCGGCCGAATAGGTCGAGCCCATGGCGTAGAGCGTGCCGTCCCGTTCGGCCGCCTCCAGCCCGAAGCGCTTCTCGCGCAGGCCCCGCTCGGGGTCGCCGTCGCCTCCCGCGTCGTCCAGCTCCACCGCCCAGAACTCGCGCTGGGAGTTCTTCAAGATCTCCTCGACGTCCGAGAACTGCACGATGGCCTGCGGATGCCGCGGGCAGAAGGTGAGGCAGCGCTCCCCGCCCACGACGCCGCGCCCCATCCCCAGCGCGACGGCCGCCACGCCGTCCTCCGGCTTCAGGGGCTCGCTCGCGTAGTAGTTGAAGGAGCGCGCCACGCCCGAGAAGTCGGGGTAGAAGCGGGTGCCGTGCTTCGCCCCCACGACCTTCTGGATGGCCACCGCCATCTTCTCCTCCTCCAGGCGATACGGGGTCGCGTGGAGGTAGTCCTTCGCCTGGCGGAGGAACGTGGAGGCGTAGACGCGCCGGATCGCGCCGACCAGCTCGCGCAGCCGCACCTTGGGGTCGGGGTGGTTGTTCGGGAGCATGAAGGTCTCATACACGCCCGTGAACGGCTGGTACTGGGAGTCCTCGAGCAGGCTGGAGCTCCGCACCGCCAGCGGCCAGCGCACCGTCTCGACGAAGTGGCGGAGCTTCCGCACGACGTCGCGCGGGAGCGGCGTCGCGAGGAACTCGGCGATGATCCGGTCGTCGTCCCGGCTGTTCAGGGCCAGATCCCGGAGCTCGCGGCGGGCCAGGAAGCGGTCGAAGCAGTCGGTGGCCAGCACGACCGCGGGCGGAACGGCAATGCGCACGCCCGGGAGCCTCCGGCCGATCCCCTGGTAGTTGAGCAGGTAGCGCACGAACGCCAGCCCGCGCGCCTTGCCTCCCAGGGAGCCGTTTCCGATCCGCGCGAAGAAATTGCTCTCGGGATCGAACGTGTCGGGGTCGAAGTCGGCGACCAGGGTCTCGCTCTGCTCGCGGCGGTACTCCGCGATCGAGGCGATCAGGTCGCGGCGCAGCTCCTCGAGCGTGTCGAAATCGTCCACGCGGCGCGGGCGCAGCTTTCGGGCCAGCGCGAACTCGGTCCGCGCCGAGAGCCAGTTCGAGAAGTGGTTCCGCTGGGCGTGGAACGCGATGCTCTCGGCGGGCGCGGTGCCGAGCTTGGCCTCCAGGCTCTTCATGTCGCGCGCCCGGTCCACCTCGGCGCCGTTCTCCATCCGGAAGATGAAGTCGCCGAACGCGAAGTTCTCGACCATGAAGGCGCGCAGATCGGAGAGGAGGGTCTCGGAGTACTTGCGCAGGAAGGCGGCGCCCACCCGCGCGGCGCCTGCCGCGAACTCGGGGCGGCTCGACTGCAGCACGATCGGCAGGTCGGCGATCCGCTCGCGCGCCATCCGCGCCAGGTCGAAGCCCGCCTCGCGGCTGGGCGTCCCCCCGCGCGGGAACTCCACGTCCGAGATCAATCCGAGGAGGTAGGGCTGGTAGCGCAGGAAGAGCGCCCAGGCCTCCTCGAACGTCTTCGCGAGGAGAAGCTTCGGGCGGGCGCGGGAGCGGACCAGCCGGTGCGAGGGGTTGATCGACTCCCCGATCAGGCGCTCCGACTGGTGG
>DASSLZ010000296.1:0-7633 GCA_035689165.1 Candidatus Eiseniibacteriota bacterium
CAGAGGACGCCGGCGCGCGCGCCGGCGGCGTCCGCGGGAGCCTTCGAGAGGGACGCCTGTGTGAAGAGTTTCACAAGCCGTTCGAGAAAGAGGAAGTTGAGCGCCGCCAGAAGCTGCCCCGCGACGAGCGACGCCGCGACGTAGGGCCGCGAGGGTGCGAGGAGTCCCGCGAAGGCCAGGGCCATGATCCAGGACGCCCGGAGCGACCGGGAGAGGAGCGTCCCTTCCTGCGTCTTCGCGAAGACCAGCGGCTAGTCCTCCCTCTGGGAGAGCTTGATGATGTTGACCGTCTCGCGCACGCCCGCCACGAAACCGAGCGCGAGCAGAACCACGCTCAGCCACGGGCGCGTGTGAAACCGATTGTCGAGATATTGCCCGAGTAAGTAACCGACGATGGGCGCCAGCGCGAGGATGAACGGAATCGTCGTCAGGAGCCCGACCTGCCGCCAGGCCGTGACCTTCTTTGGATCCTTCTCGGTCACTGCTTGGCCTCCGCGAGACGATCGCCGCTAAGCCCTGCGGCGGACCGCGTCTGCAGCGACATCGCGACGGCGACTTCGAGCCCGACAGGATAGTGGGTGAGGGTACGGTGGTCAACGGAAAATGGGGGCCGCGGGATGTTGCGCGGCCCCGCGCGGGGGCGACGTCCGTCGCCAGAAGAAAAAGGGGGCGCGCGAGCCCGGTCGCCGGGCGCTCGATGGCGCCGCGCGGCTTCCGTTCGCGCCTCCCCCGAAATTTGAGGCGGGACGCCTCTTCGCCTCCTCGGCTTCACCGCACCGCGGCCCCGACTCCGCAGTGCTCTCCCCCTTGAGAGGACGCCCCGCCAGTTCTTCCTTCCTCTATATGCCCGATCCGGCTTCGCGCCGGTGATCTCCCCCATCGCACCCTCCGTGCCGCAGGCTCGCGTTCCGGAACCCTCAATGGAAGCGACCTGATTGCAGTAACTTATGGGGCGGGGCCAGAAACCAGGCGGACCTGCGTGCCTTTCCCCTGCCTCCCGCCGTTGACTGACAGCCGTCCCCTCGGGCGGCCGGACCCTCGAAAGGCCTTGAGACGCCCCCGGTTGCGTCCGCGTCAACGCGGGACCGCGCCGTGAACCGGCGTTGCCGCGGCTCCAGATGGGCCTCGCTCCTGCCGATATCGAGCGCGGGAAAGTCGCGGCTCCAAAGCCGCCGGATCGAACCAGCGTTGGAGGGGACCGTGGCGGAATCGAAGAGCGCGGCGTCGCTCTGGATGGACGAGGGGCTGGAATCGGACCGGGTGCGCGCGGCGCAGCGCGGCGATCGCGAGGCGTACCGGCAGCTGATCCGCCACTACGAGCGCCCGGTCTATCGGCTGGCGTACGCGCTCACGCGCAACCACGACGAGGCGACGGCACTCGCGGTCGAGACCTTCGCTCGCGGGCTGACGGAGATTACCCGACTGCCCGAGGGGAAGCGCTTCTTTCCGTGGCTGCTCCGCTTCGCCCGGAACCTCTCGGTGACCCGCGCGCGCCGGCGCGCCGACGCCGGGGCGAAGGCTCTCGGCGCGATCACGCCGGAGAGTCCGGCCGCGGCGAATTCCGAGACGTCCCCGGTCGAGCTGGAGCAGCGGCTGCTGGATGCACTGGGCGAGCTGCGCCCCGACGAGCAGATGGCGCTGGCGCTCAAGGTCGGAGAGCGCCTCTCCTACGCCGACATCGCCACGCTCCTCGACCACTCCGCGGGGGTTACCCTCTCGCGGCTCTCCTCGGCGCGCGCCCTCCTCCTCACGCGCACGCGCGAGGGGATCGGCGATCTTTCGTGATCCACCTCACGCTGAACCAGATCTCGGCCTACATCGACGCGGAGCTTCCCGAAGCGTCGGTCGAGCTGGTGCGGCTCCATCTCTCCTCCTGCCTCGAGTGCACCGAGCGCTTCGGACATATCGAGGAGCAGGAGGGTGCGCTGGCGCGCCTCCTGGTCAACGACCCCGGGGATCCCTTCTTCGAGCGGTTCGCGGAGCGGGTGCTCGGACCGGAGCCGGTGGAGAAGGCCAAGCCGGTGAAGAAGCCGGAGCCGGTGAAAGAGGCCGGGCCTGTGCCAAAGGCCGAGCCCGTGAAGAAGCCCGAGCCCCCGCTTCTGGTCGCCGCCGCAGAAGCGCCGCGTGATCCGACGGAGCCGCCCCGGCCCAGGGCCGCTCCAGCGCCGGCGCCGAAGGAAGCGCCCCGGCAGCGGCCCGCGCCCAAGGCGGCCGCCTCGCGCCCGAAAGCCTCAGGCCCCGTGACCAACGACGGGCCGCGAAAAGCGGGAGCCGCGCGAATCCTCCTCACGGTCGCGGCACTCCTGATCGTTCTGTCGGCCGCGGCGGTCATCGCGGTCCGGCCGCGGATTCCACAGCTCTCGTTCGCGCCAACCGAGCGCCAGGTCCCCGACCCCGGTGCTCAGGACGCCCGGCCGCCGCGGGTGCCATCCGCTCCCTCCGACGCCGTGCCCGATCCGTCAGCCGGCGGCTCCGACCTCCTCGAACGCGCGGCCGCCCGAAGCTCCGAGGCGGAACGCGCCGGAACGGCCGAGGCCCACGACGCTGCCGCCGCGGCATGGGAAGAGGCTCTGCCCCAGCTGGAGAAGAACGCCGACGAGCTCGCGGCCGGGAGGCGCGAGATCGCGTCCGCCCGCTACGCCGCCTGGAGCAAGGACCCTACTCCGGAGCGGCGCGATGCGGCCATGAGCGCGGTGCGCGCCTATCTCCTCTGCTCGCCCGCGGGGGCCGACCGCGACCGCGCCTGGACCTGGCTGGCCGAGCTCAAACGCTAGCTGCCGTCCCCAGGGCCCGGTAAGGCGCGTATAACTCCGCACTTTTCCTCAAGGTTGCCCCACCCCCGGCCGATGCATCGATACGTGGCGGAGCCTGCCCGGCCTCGCCCGACAGGGAGGATCATGGGAGCGATGGACGAGGGAATCCTCGCGGAGTTCCTGGCCGAGAGCTTCGAGAATCTCGCTCAGGTCGAACACGATCTGGTCGCGCTCGAGCGGGATCCCGAGGACCGGAAGCGGATCGGCGGCATCTTCCGCGCGGTGCACACGATCAAAGGCACCTGCGGCTTCTTCGGCTTCAAGAAGCTCGAGGCATTGGCGCACGCCGGGGAGAATCTGCTGAGCCGGCTCCGCTGCGGCGAGATCGCCTTCACCCCGAGCCTTGCCGACACGCTGCTCCGGCTGGTGGACGCGCTGCACGCGATCCTGTCGGCGATCGAGACGACGCGGCAGGAAGGCGACCAGGAGTTCGCGCCGCTCATCGAAGAGCTGGTGCACCTGGAGCGGGCGCCCTCCGGGGCCGCGGCGCCGCCCGATTCCCCGTCGACCGCCGAGGCCGAGACCGGTGCTCCGCCGCGGGGCGGCCTTCTCGATCCCCTCATCGCCGAGGGGCGCCTCGACCCTGACGCGGTGGCCCTCGCGGCGCAGCAGCAGCGCCTGGGGGACCCGCGCCGGATCGGCGAGATCCTCGTGGACAACGGCGCCCTGAAACCGCAGGACGTCCTGGACGCGCTGCTCGCGCGCGGCGAGGCGCCGGCGCTGGCGCACGGCGAGAGCACGATCCGCGTGGACGTGGAGCTGCTCGACCTCCTGATGAACCTGGTCGGCGAGCTGGTCCTCGCCCGGAATCAGCTCCTCCAGAAGGTCGCCTCGTCGGATCTCGCGGACCTTCCCGGCACGACCCAGCGCCTCAACCTGATCACGACCGAGCTGCAGGAGGGGATCATGAAGACCCGCATGCAGCCGATCGCGAACCTCTGCAACAAGCTCCCCCGGCTCGTGCGCGATCTCTCGATCGCGTGCGGCAAGGAAGTGCGGCTGGAGCTGGAAGGGATCGACACCGAGCTGGACCGCACGATCATCGACGCCATCCGCGACCCGCTGACCCACCTGATCCGGAACGCCATCGACCACGGGATCGAGACGAGCGAGGCCCGGCTGGCCCGCGGCAAGGCCGCCGAAGGCCGGATCCTCGTGCGCGCCTACCACGAAGGCGGCAAGGTGCACCTGGAGGTCACGGACGACGGCGACGGCCTGCCGATCGCGCGCATCCGCGAGAAAGCGACCCGCGCGGGGCTGGTTCCGGCCGAGCGGATCCCGCGCATGAGCGACCGCGACTGGGCGCAGCTCATCTTCCAGCCCGGGTTCTCGACGGCGGAGCGCGTCACGAACGTGTCGGGCCGCGGCGTCGGGATGGACGTCGTCAAGACCAACGTCGAGCGGATCGGCGGCGCGATCGAGGTGGATTCGCAGCCCGGGCGCGGCGCCACGGTCCGGATCCGGATCCCGCTCACGCTCGCGATCGTCCCCGCGCTGATCGTGGCCGCGGCCGGCGAGCGCTACGCGATCCCCCAGGTGAACCTCCTCGAGCTGATCCGCGTGGAGGGGGACCTGGCCTCGATCTCGATCACGACCGCGGTGGACGCGTCGCTGCTCCGCTACCGCGGCGGCCTCCTTCCTCTGGTGGACCTGCGCGACGCGCTCCACGTTCCGGCGGACGACGCGTTCCCCACGCCGGCGGGCGCACGGCCGATCGCCGTGCTGCAGGCCGACGGGGCCACGTTTGGCCTCGTGGTGGACGCCGTCGAGACCTCGCAGGAGATCGTCGTGAAGTCGCTGGGCGATCCGCTGCGGCAGATCCCGGTCTTCGCCGGCGCCACGATCCTGGGCGACGGCAAGGTCGCGCTGATCCTGGACGTGCCCGGTCTGGCCCGGCACTGCGGCATCACCGTGCGGGGGCATGCCGCGATGGAGGAAGTCGTCGACGAAACACCCGCTCCCGTCGTGCCGACCCAGACGCTCATCCTCTGCCGCGCCGGCGGCTACCCGGTGGCCATCCCGCAGTCGGACATCGCGCGCCTCGAGGAATTCCCGCGCGGCACGATCGAGCGGCTGGGCGAGCGGCGCGTGGTGCAGTACCGGGGCGGGCTCCTCCCGCTGGTCCCGCTCGCGGGGCTGCTCGGGATCGGCCCCGACGCCGCGCTCGAGACCGCCGCCGAGGCCCCGGCGGGCGGCGCCTCGCTGCAGACGATCCGCGTGGTCGTCGTGGAGCGGGAGGGACACGCGATCGGCCTCGCGGTCGAGGAGATCGTCGAGATCCTGGAAGAGCCCGTCGTGCCCGAGGTCTCATCGCGCGCGGGCGTGCGCGGCTCCGCCGTGATCCGCGGGCACGCGACCGACCTCCTGGACCTCGAGGCGCTGCTCGCGTCGAGCGGCCAGCCCGCCATGGCGGCGGGAGCCTGAGCGGAGGAGCGAGCCATGGAAGGAGAGCGGGTGCTCTGCACGTTCCGCGTGGCCGAGCTCTTCCTGGGCCTCGACATCGCGTCGGTCCAGGAGGTGCTGCGCGGCCAGGAGGTGACGCGCCTTCCGCTCGCGGCGGCGCCGGTGCGCGGCATCATCAACCTGCGCGGGCGGATCGTGCCCGCCGTGGATCTGCGGCGCTGCCTGGAGCTGGCGCCGGCGCCCGAGAGCCTCGAGCCCGCGACGATCGTCGTGCGGGGGCCGGAGGCCGCGGTCAGCCTGCTCGTGGATGACGTCGGTGACGTGATGACGGTGTCGGAGGAGACGTTCGCGCGGACGCCCGAGACGGTGCGGGCGAGCGCGCGCGATCTCCTGCGCGGGGTGTTCCCGCTGGAAGACCGGCTCCTCTTGGAGCTGGATTTGGGTCGCGTGCTCCGGGCGGCGTACGCCTAGGGCTCGAAGCGAAGGGACCCGGCTCATGGGCCGGGCGCCAGGGAAGGAGCGAACGACGATGGTCCTCACGGTTCGGCGCCAGCTGGTCGGGAGCGCGCTCTTGGCTCTCGTCGGCTTCCTCGTGTTCGGGGTGGTCGCCTACGTCACGGTGAGCGAGCTCAAGATCAACGGGAAGCGCTACCACCGGATCACCCAGGGCAAGGATCTCGTAGCGGACGTGGTCCCGCCGCAGGAGTACCTGGTCGAGTCCTATCTCGCCGTGCACCAGATGATGGGAGAGACCGACCGCCGGCGTCTGGACGACCTGATCCAGCAGGGGCAGGAGCTGCGGGCCAACTTCGAGGCGCGCCACCAGCACTGGGAGAAGACGCTTCCCCCGGGCCCGCTCCGGGACGCGCTCCTCAAGGACGCCTATGAGCCGGGCGCGGAATTCCTCCGGATCAAGGACGACGAGTTCGTCCCCGCCGTGCGCCGCGGCGACACCGAGGGCGCGCGTCAGATCGCCGACACGCAGCTGAAGCCGCTCTACGAGCAGCACCGGAAAGCGGTGCTCGAGGTGGTACAGCTGGCCCGCCAGGCGACCGAGCGGGAGGAGAAGGACGCCCTCGCCCTGACGCAGCAGCGCACGGCCCTCGTGCCGCTCGTGGGCGGGCTGCTCGCCCTGGCGACGGTGGGCATCGGCCTCTTCGTGTCCCGCCGCCTGGTGAGCGCGATCGAGCAGACGCGCCAGGTGGCCGAGCGCACGGCCGACGGCGACCTCACCTCACGGGTTGGATATTCCTCGAGCGACGAGCTGGGCCAGCTCGCGACCGCCACGAACCGCATGGTCGAGTCGCTCCGGTCGATCCTCTCCCACATCGGCGACCGCGCGGTGACGCTGGCCACGGCGTCCGAGGAGCTCTCCTCGGTGTCGACGCAGATGATCTCGAGCGCCGAGGAGACGTCGCAACAGGCGAGCATGGTCTCCTCGGGATCGGAGCAGATCAGCCGCAACGTGGAGAGCGTCTCGGTCTCCGTGGAGCAGATGATCGCGAGCATCCAGGAGATCTCCAAGAATACGAGCGAGGCCGCGCGCGTCGCCACCGTGGCCGCGGGCGAAGCGGACCTCACGAACACCGCCGTGAACAAGCTGGGCGAATCGAGCGCCGAGATCGGCAAGGTCGTGCAGGTGATCAACACGATCGCCCAGCAGACGAACCTGCTCGCGCTGAACGCCACGATCGAGGCGGCACGGGCGGGCGAGGCGGGCCGCGGCTTCGCCGTCGTCGCGAACGAGGTGAAGGAGCTGGCGAACGAGACCGCGACGGCCACCAAGGACATCAGCCGGAAGATCGAGGCGATCCAGGCGGACACGTCGGAGGCGATCGGCGCGATCGGCAAGATCAGCGACACGATCCAGCAGATCAAGGACATCTCGAATTCGATCGCGACCGCGATCGAGGAGCAGCTGGCCACCTCGGGCGAGATCGGGCGCAACCTGACCGAGGCGGCGCGCGGGAGCGGCGAGATCAGCGCCGGCATCGTGAAGGTCGCGGAGATCGCGCGCGACACCGCGGGCAGCTCCGAGAACACGCAGAAGGCGGCGGAGGAGCTGGCGCGGCTCGCGTCGGAGCTGCGGGCCCTGACGCAGCGCTTCCGCTACTCGGAGGAGCCGGTCGCCGAGGACGCGGCGGCGCACGTGGCGGCGGCCGCGCCCGCCACGGTGCTGGCCATGGCGGCGGCGAAGGGCCGCGCACGGCCCGCGGGCGGAGCGGAGAGCGTCGCGGCGCGGCCGCCCGACGTGCGCCGGGCGGGTTGAGCGGAAGCGACACGACACGGGGACGAACGGCGGCATCAGGACGAGGAGGTCGGAGATGAAGGCTCTGGTGGTGGATGACTCGCGGTCCATGCGGGCCATCGTCGGAAAGCAGCTTCGCGAGCTGGGGTTCGCAGTGGAGGAGGCCGGG
>DASSLZ010000297.1:0-14421 GCA_035689165.1 Candidatus Eiseniibacteriota bacterium
CTGATTCGAAGCCGGACCCCGAACGGCTTTCTTCCTATGCGCGCGGAGATCTCGCTCGCCGCGTCATCCAAGATTGGCGAGCGCTGCCCTGGAGGCGAAGCGTGAGAGATTCAGTCTACGCGGAGCGAAGGAGGTGGCTCATCGACGGTAAGCCGCCCTATGGGACCTTCAGGGAGGACATGGAGCGCTCCCGGGAAGAGCTAGAGCCTTAGGGCTCGTCGCTCGAGATCAGTCCACCTTCACGATGCGACTCGTGAGGTGCTCCGTTCCTACCCGAGCGCTGACGAAGTAGACGCCCGAGGCGCAGGACGACCCTGAGTCGCGCCGGCCGTCCCATACGAGGGGATGCACGCCGGAGGCCATCCATCCGGAACGAAGATGCCGCACGGCGCGGCCGCTGGCGTCGTAGACCACGACCTTGACCTCGCTGGCCCTGGGCACGGCCAGGCTGAACTCGGTGGCGCCCCGGAAGGGATTGGGGGCGACCTTGACCCACGGCGCCTGCAATCCGCCGGTGGACGAGATCCCGGTCGCGATGGGATCGGTGGCGTCTACGTGGATCAGCGTGTCGACGCACGCGCTGTTCTGATGCATCGAGACGTCGATCACGATCCGTGGCCACTCGCTTCCGCCCACGATCATCCCGCTGTCGAAGTGCTGCGGCGCCTCGCCGTCCACGGTGAGGTCCAGCGTGAGCTGGTGCGTGAGCGCGAATTCGCCGCCCCGCTTGTAGGTGCCGGAGCCGTGGATGGTCGCGTACGTGGTGGCGTCGGAGACGACCCAGCGCACGTCGGTGACGGCGTAGTAGTCGTACAGAGGATCGAAGCCGGTGTGTTGCAGGGTGAAGGTGCCCTGGATGGGATGCGTGACGATGGCGCAATCGCACATGGCGAAGCAGCCCGTTTCGAAGCGGGCCGTTTTCTCGAGCTTGTAGGTGAAGACGTCGCCGGATGAGGCGGTCTGGGCGAGGGCGCTCGGGCCGGCGAGCGCGATACAGCCGGTGACCACGATGGATGCGAACCCGGGAATTCTCATGGCTTCCTCCCCTGTTGCGCGGTCGAGGACCACGCTACACCCGGGGGAAGCTTGGCTCAACCACCAGAATCACGGCCCTTCGCGGGCCCGAACCAAGCGCCTCAAGGACCCCAGTCGGGATCGGATTCGTTGGCCGGATTCTGGCTCAGGTTCTTGGGATCGGTCCCGTCCAGGCGGACCGTGTAGATCTCCTCGTTGGCGTCGTAGGTATCGGTGATGAAGATGATCCTCGAGCCGTCGGGGGACCACCGCGCGTCGCGCCCGGCCGCGGGCGACGACAGGCCGCTGCCGTCCGCGTTCATGACGTACACGCTGCCGGCCGCGCTATAGACGAACTTGGTCCCGTCCGGAGACCAGGCGAGGGAGTTCTTGGCCACGCCGTCGGTGGTCACGCGGTGCGCGCCCGTTCCGTTCGCGAAGATGGTGTAGATGTCGTTGGTTGCCTGGCCGTTCAACCCGTTCGACACGTAGGCGAGCTTGGTGCCGTCGGGACTCCAGGTGACGTAGTCGCCTCCCACGTGGAGCCACTGCCGGCCCGTTCCGTCGGCGTTCATGACGGCGATGCTGTCGGCCACCAGCGCGAGCTTGGTACCGTCGTGCGACCACTCGGCGCGTTTCCCTGGCGCGAGCCCGATCTGCGACGTGCCGTCCACGTTCATCACGAACACGTTCGAGGGATTGAGCTCGCGCCGGAAGGTGATCCGGGTGCCGTCCGGCGAGAGAAGGGGGGCCGCATCCTGGACGCTGTTGAAGGTGAGGCGCGTGACGTGCGTGCCGTCGTCCTGCATCGAGTAGATCTCGCCGTGCCCCTCATCCCGGTTGCTCGCGAACACGATGGTGCCGGGCACCACGGGCTTGGGAATGGGGCCGACCTCGCCCCCGCGGCGCGAGAAACAGCCGGTCAGGAGCAGGCAGCTGGCAGCCAGGAACAGAGCCTTTCTTCCGAGCACGTTCACCCCCAACCCGATGACCTAGCGGCGGCAATGGGACTGCGGAGACCCTCATCCTGTATCGGCAGTTTTGGCCGTGAGGAACAGTGATTTCGCGGTCGGCGTCTCGGTTGGAAGCGCCGCGTTTACAGCGGCTTATGGGGCGCTCTTCAAGCGTTCTCGGGGGCTACCTGCCGGACCGCCACATCCCCCAGAGAACGGACACCCCGAATGCGAGCGAGAAGAGGAGCGCGAACCGGAACAGCCAGTCCACGACCGGCTCGAGCGCGGGGACCATACGGATCCCGGCCGCCAGGCCCAGCGCCACGATCGATGCCGCGAGCAGCATGGCGAGCACCAGCCGGTTGGTCATCTTCTGGAACTCGCGCGTCGCGCTCTCCAGTCCGCGATGGTCCACCTTGATCGCGATCTCGCCGCGCTCGAAGCGGCCGAGCAGCCGGGCCGCGCGGCGTGGGAAGTCGGCACCCAGCTCGGCGGCCTCGACGGCCGCCAGACCGGCGCGGCGCGCCAGCGCGGCGGGGGCGTAGCGCCGCCGCGCCAGCTTCTTGATGACCGGCGTCGCGAACTCCAGGTAGCGGAAGTCGGGATCCAGCGACAGCCCCAGTCCCTCCGCCATGTTGATCACGCGCAACAGCTGCGCCAGCTCGCTTGGAAGCTGCAGCTTGTGGCGGAACGCGATCGAGAAGAGCTCGTCGGTGACGGTCGCGGCGCTCAGGTCGCGAATGGAAGAGGAGCCGTAGCGGTTGACCAGCCTGGCCAGATCCCGCTCGAACGAGACGCGATCGGCCCGGGCGCCGGCCACCCCCAGCGCGTACAGCTCCTCCGCCAGCGCTTCGGCGTCCTCGCGGACGCCCGCGAGCATCGCGGCCATGAGATGCCGCTGCGTCGGCTCGCTGAGCCGTCCGACCATGCCGAAATCCACCACGGCCAGCGTGCCGCTTGGCTGCACGAAGAAGTTGCCGGGATGGGGATCGGCGTGGAAGAAGCCCAGCTCGAACACCTGGCGCAGGAAGAGCCGCACCGCGGTCTCGGCCAGCGCCCTCCGCGAGATACCGAGCTGGTCCAGCCGCCCGGCGTCGGTGAACTTGACACCGCCCACGCGCTCCATCGTGAGCACGCGGGTCGTCGTCAGCTCGTCGTAGACGCGCGGGATCCAGACCCGGCGGTCGTTGCCGAAGGCGATCCGCATCTTGGTCGCGTTCTGCCCCTCGCGCACGTAGTCCAGCTCGTCGCGAAGCGTGGCGGCGAACTCCGCCATCAGCGGGCGCAGCTCGTAGTCGTGCCCGATCGGGGTATGGACCTGCACCCAGTCGACGGCCTGGCGCAGGATCTGGAGATCCTGGTCCACCTGCTCGACCACGCCCGGCCGGCGCACCTTGATCACGACCGGCGTCCCGTCGCCGAGCAGCGCCTCGTGCACCTGACCGATCGACGCCGAAGCCAGCGGCCGCTGCTCGATCCAGGCGAAGGAGCCGAGCTTGGGCCCGGGCAGGTCTTCCATGAGGATGCGGCGAATCTCCTCGAAGGGCACCGGCGGCGCCGAATCTTGAAGCTTCGACAACTCGGCGATCACCTCCGGAGGGAGCAGGTCGGCGCGCGTGCTCAGCATCTGGCCGAGCTTGATGAACGTGACCCCCAATTCGCCGAAGGCGACGCGCAGCCGCTCGGCCTGCGATCGCACCTCGCCGTTCTTGCCGTCCTTGCCGAAGCGGGGAAGGAAGCGACGGAGCCCCGTAGCCTCGGCGATCGACTCGAGACCGTTCGCGCCGAGAACGCGCGCGATGTGGCGCGTGCGCCGCAGCGCGGCGCGCGCCGAAGCCCGCCGTCGAGACAGAAGGCCGATCATGACAGGGCACTCCTCCAGTGGGGGACGCCAACATCGTTACGGGCACGTTCTGTGCCACTCCACTGGCAGGGCTTCGACCGCCTCGAAGCCCGTCAAGAGGGTGTGAAGTCGTGATGAATGGCCTGGGTAAGCAGTTCGGTCCGGGAGCGAACGGGAGCGCGCCAGGGGGGAGCGCGTTCCAGGCCTGCCACGATGGCAGCCGCGCTGACGCGATGGCAGACACGTGCCGTCCGCGTCGCCGCTCGCTCGCCGGGTCCGCTGTGGCCAGGGCGGCCGGCGTGGCGGCGAGTCTTCTCTACACCGCGCTCGACCGCCTGGCCCAGGCCGCTCTGAACGCGCATTTCAGGCGCGTGCGCGTGGCCCATCGCGAGCGATTTCCCGAGAGTGGTGCCGCGCTCCTGGTCGCCAATCACCCTTCCGCCTGGGCGGACGCCGTCGTGCTGCTTGGCGCGTTCGGCAGGAAGCTCCACTTCCTGGTCCAGGGTAGCCAGTTCCGGCCCTGGCCGCGAGGAATGCTGCTGCGGCTCTTCGGCGCGCTCCCGGTCTACGCGCGCGACGCCCATCCCCGCGCGGCGGCCCGGAACGCCGAGACGTTCCGCCGCTGCGAAGCCCTCTTCGACCGCGGCGAAGTCGTGGCGGTGTTTCCGGAGGGGATCAGCGAGACCGACCGGCGGCTGATGCCGCTTCGCACCGGCGCCGCGCGGCTCGCGATCGCCTACGCGGGGCGGCCGGGCGCGCGCCCGCTCCCCCTCTCGGCGGTCGGGCTCCACTATTCCGATCGCGTGGCGTTCCGGAGCGACGTGTCGGTGAACGTGGGGCAGCCGATCGACGTCTACGACCTGGTGGAGTCCTGGGATCCCGAGGTGGCCGCGGTCCGGCTCACGGACCGGATCGGTGCGGAGATCCGAATGCTGGCCCTGGGGGCGGTGCGTCCCCGGCAGGCCGCGGTCCTCTCCGCGCTCGAGCCGATCGCGGAGCGGATGGCGGAGGGGCTGGAGATCGACGGTCCCTCCGAAGTGCTCGGCCGCGCGCTCGAAGACCTGGAGCGCGAGGACCCGGAGACGTTCCGCCGGTTGGAGCGCCGGGCTCTGGCGCAGGAGCGGACCCGGCGGGCGCTCCGCGTCTCCGATCGCGCGCTCGCGATGCGGCGCTCGCGACGCTCGCCCGCGCGCGCCGCGCTCTCCGCCACGGCCACGGCTCTGGGGGCGCTTCCCGCCGCCGTGGGCGCACTGATCCATGCGCTTCCCGCGGCGCTCACCGACCTGGCCACGCGGCGAATCGCCACGACGCCGGCCCAGGTCGCGTTCGTGCGGATCGCGGCGGGCGCGATCTTCTTCATCGCGTGGTACGTCGTCCTGGGTTGGGCGGTTCTGTTCGGGATGGGCGTTGGCCCCGAGATGACGGCGGGAGTGCTCGCGGTGTGCGGGCTCCTCGGCGCGTGCGCGCTCGCCTACACGCCTCGCGCGCGCGAACAGCTCGAGCGGTGGCGCGTCGGGTGGATCGCGTTCCGCCATCTGAGCCTTGTCTGCCGGGCCCACCGCGAGGAAGAATGGCTCGAGCGCCGCGTCGCGGCACTCCTCGAATACGCCCTGGAGGTCGCGGATGTCGATCCTGCATACACGCCGGTTCTCGAGCTGGGCGCGCGGCCATCTCCTCTGCAGCGTTGACGAGAGGCCGGACCGCTTCGCGATCACCTTCGACGACGGACCCAATCCCAACGCCACCGACGCCGTCCTGGACGTGCTCGCGCGCCACGATGCGCGCGCGACCTTCTTCATGCTGGGGGGGCACGTGCGCCGCCGCCCGGAGCTGGCCCGGCGCGTCGTCGCGGCCGGCCACGAGGCCGCGGTCCACGGCGACACGCACTGGCCGATGCCGCTCCTCCTTCCGGGGGCGATGCGGGGGCAGGTCCGCCGCTGCGCCGCCTCGATCGAGGCGGCGACCGGAACATCCCCCCGTTTCTACCGCCCCCCGTTCGGGTTCATGACCCCCGGCCAGGCCCGCTTCATCCGGGGACTGGGGTTCGAGTCGGTGCTGGGGGACGTCTATCCCGAAGACCCGCACCGGCCCGGGGCCGGCCGGATCGCGACGCGGGTGCTTCGGCGGCTCTCGGGAGGCTCGATCCTGATCCTCCATGACGGAAGCCCCTTTGGGGCGGCCGACCGGAGCCAGACGGTCGAGGCCCTGGGGGCGATCCTGGGGGAAATGGGGCGGCGGGGGCTCCGGGGGGTCACGGTGGCGGAGCTGGTGGGGGACCGAAAAATTTTCTGAATCGCCGCTTTTTGGGCCTCCCCAAGTCCCTGGGGTTCAGGTCTATACTTGGTCCATGTCCGCCGCAACCCGGGTTCTGGCCGTGAGCGCGCTGGTGGTGGGTCTATGCCCGGCGCTGGCGTTCGCGTGCGAGGACGAGGCTTCGGCCAAGGCCGAAGCTTCCGCGAAGACGGTCAAGGTCGAAATCTGCAAGGCCTCGACCAAGTGCACCGTCAAGATCAAAACGTCCCGCGCCGAGAAGTCCGTGACCGTCGTGGCGGACGACACGAAGTGTTCGGTTTCCGCGAAGGCGATGAACACGCAGGGCGCGCACCACGCGTGGGAGCCGGGACACCTGATCGAGCCCGACTCGATGAAGCTCGGTCCCGGCGACGATCTCAACGCACCGAACGCCGAGCAGTGGGTCCGCATCTCCAGCAAGAGCGGCTCGGTTCAGATCCACCGCGGCCCCTGGGAGAAAAAGACGGAGGGCCGCACGTGGATGAATGTGTACGGCCCCTACCGCGTCTTCCTGCAGTCGCAGCTTCCCTAGATCACATCACCAGCGTTCCCGTTCGCAAGAGATAGGCGAGCCGCGCCCGCTGCTCGGGTTGCAGCAGGGCGTGCAGCCGCTCGATCGATTCCACGACCTTCCGCTGGACGCGATCGGCGCTCTTCGTGCGGAGCGCCGCGGCTTCGTCCGCCTTGGCGCGATCGAACGCATCGCCCTCGGAGGCTTCGGCCAGCAGGCTCACCGCGCGGCGGTCGTCCACTTCGGCCTGGGCGCGCTCGATCTTCAGCTGGTCGAGGATCGCCGCGACCTGCTTCATCTGCGCGTCGTCCAGCTGTAGCTTCCAGGCCAGGAAGCGCAGCGGACGGCGGACGCCGAGGCCGGGCGAGTGTCCGAAGCCGGGGTAGTGGTGGTGGGAGAAGTCGGACCAGGGTTGGCTCGCGCCCCAGCGGGGACCGCACTGGGCGCGCGCCGCGTGTACGGCGGGACGGCACATAGGATGTTCCTCCACGCGCCGGGGCCGTGCTCTCCGAAGTCTCGGGAGGGCTCCCGGCGGGTCGTCACGACGCGGGCACCATGCCTCGCGTCGGATGAATCATAGCACGGCATCCGGGAACGGCATCCGGTGGGGCACCGCTAACCCGCGGGCTTTTGCCTCGCGTCCCGTGCGCGCCGCTCCGCGTCGCCCCGCACCAGCCCCAATACCTGTTGGCGGATCAGGAGAATCCCCGGCGACATCGTGGCCCAGTACTTCCGGAACCGCGTGCGCGCCGTGGCGTCGGTGGTGGCCACGCGCGTCTGGGTGCGGAAGAGCGATCGCTCCTCGCCGGCGGGATCCACCTCCAGCGTCCAGACGATCTTGGCCCAGCCCGGTCTGTGGAAGGCCGTGAATTGCGCCGGCGGGAGGGGATGGAACTTCACCGTGGATTCCCAGGGGCGCGTCACGGCGCCGAACACCATGGCGCGCCCGGGGACCTCGGCCAGAAGCCCCCATCCCATGCCGCGCACCTGATCCAGGAACGGGCGGCGGGCCAGCTCGGCGCCCCGACTCCGCAAGAGGATCTTTCGCGATTCGAAGATGGCGCGCACGAGCGGGGAGCGCTGGAGGTCGACGTCGCGCGCGGCGGCGTAGGTGACCGGCGCGGGCGCTTTGACCTTGGTCTCGTGGCGTTCCGAGACGTCGTACTGCGGAAGGAACCGGTCCATCGAGACGACGGCGCGGGCGGGCGGCGCCTGGGGTTTGACGCGGCCGAACCGGGTCCAGGCGGCGCCCACGTACACGGCGTATCCCAGCGCGCCCACGCCGGCCGCGACGACGAGCGCGAGCAGAACCCGGCGCAGGACCCTCACGCCGCACCCGCCAGCTTCTCGGCGCGCCGGTGCCGATACACCGAGGCGAATTCCGCGCCGACCAGGAGGATCGACGAGCAGACGTAGACCCAGAGCATGAATCCGAGGATACCCCCCAGCGCGCCGAACAACGACGAACGGCTCGCGATGATCGCGACGTACAGCCCGAACAAATACTTCGAGATCTCGAACAGAAAGGTCGCGACCATCGCGGCGGGGAGGACGTCGCGCATGCGGTGGGTCACGTTCGGCACGAACCAGTAGACGAAGAAGAACCCCGCGAAGCTGAGGAGCGCGGGCATGCTCCACTGGATGGTGGCCCAGACCAGGTCCGGTCCCGACGGCATGCCGCCGGCCGGGATCTGCCGCTCGCCCAGGAGCACGTGCAGCCCCGCCGTGCTCGCGGCGGAGACGACGAGCAGTCCCCAGATCCCGGCCCCGGTCAGGAAGTCGCGCACCCGCACCCGCACGAAGCCGCGGCGGCCGCTGACTCCCCAGGCGCGATTCAGGCCCCAGCGTGTCGCGCTGATCATCCCGAGCGAGGACCAGGCGAGCCCCAGGACCCCCAGGACCGAGATCCCACCGCTCGCTTTCCGGATCGACTCGACCGATTGCAGCAGGAAGGCGCGGTTCTGGGGCGAGCCGACGGGCAGGAGTTCGAGCATGTGCCCGAGGAGGTGGGCCTGGTCGCGGGGGTCGTGAATCGTCCAGCCGACCGAGAGGATCAGAAGGGCAGCCGAAGGCACGGCCGAAAAGAGCACGAAAAAGGCGATGGAGGCGGCATTTCGGGCGCCCTCGTGCTCCTGGAAGCGGAGGTAGGTCCGACGTAGATTTCGAGCCAGCATCATCATGGCCGGGAGAGCCCCTGGATCGTCACGCGTTGCGCTTGGATGAGACCTTGCGGCCAATGCTACCCTCGTATACCATATGACGTAATGGCAGTGTCCAAACGACCTCAGCGCAAGACCGCCGCCAAGCCCAAGACCAAGAGGCGGATAGCTACGGCTGCGCCCATCAAGAAGGCCCAGTCGATGCGCCGCGTGCGCATCATCCTCGCGGACGATTATCCGATGGACCGGGCCGGAATGGTTTCCATTCTGCGCTCCCAGCCGGATTTCGAGATCGTGGGCGAGGCCTCGTCGGTTCGCGAGGCCGGCGCCATGTGCCGCGAGATGAATCCCTCCGTACTCATACTTGCCATGCGTCTCCAGGCGACCGAGGGCCGCACGCCGATCGCCTCGGTCCACGCGGTGTCTCCCGAAACGCCGGTGCTCGCGATCGCCGAGCGCGCCGAAGGGCACTGCCTGGTGCTCAATCCGCCGGGCTCCAAGCGCACCGATACCGCGCAGCTCCCCGTCACGTGCACGCAGGGCACCGACTGCCTGCAGCTCGCGGTGGCCGAGGGCGCGACCGGCACCATCCGGCGCAGCGCCACCCCCGACGAGCTCTTCCGCGCCGTGCGCACGGTCGCCTCGGGGAACGCCTGGTACGAGGCGGGCACCGCGACCGCGATCATGCGCCACGCCCTGGCCGGCAACGGCTCGGGGGGCAGCGCCCCCGCGCCCCTCTCGGGACGCGAGCTGGAAGTGGCGGAGCTGATCGCCGCCGGCCGCTCCAACAAGGAAATCGGCTCCATCCTCAACATCAGCGCGCCGACCGTGAAGAAGCACGTCGGCCGAATCCTCGAGAAGCTCGGGCTCCAAGACCGGCTTCAGGTAGGCCTGTACGTGGCGCGCAACCCGCTCGTTCTTCAACCCCTCGATACCAAGCGGCGTTAGCCGCCCGTTGCTACCTAGGTACCACTCCGATTGCGCCTGCGAGCGCGTAGACTGCCGCGCGCGACACGACGATGATTGGTGTGGTCAGAGCAAACGTGGTGGTTTCCTACAGGGAGGGTTCGATGAATCGACTCGGTACGACGCTCGCGGGAGCGGTGTGCGCCGGCGTGCTGGCACTGGGCTTCTGGGGAGTCGCGAGCGCGGAGGAAACCGCCGCTGCCGCCGCTCCGGCCGCCCATCAGTACGTGGGTGCGAAGAAGTGTAAGATGTGCCACAACGCCGAGAAGGGCGGGGCGCAGTTCACGAAGTGGACGGAGTCCAAGCACGCGAAGGCGCTCGAGACGCTCGGGAGCGAGGAAGCCAAGAAGATCGCGGCCGAGAAGAAGATCGCGGATCCCGCAACGTCCGCCGAGTGCCTCTCCTGCCACCAGACGGGCTACGGCGAAGCGGCAGACCACCTCGCCGCCTCCTACGTCGCCGAGGGCGTGACCTGTGAGTCCTGCCACGGCGCCGGCGCGGACTACATCAAGATGAAGACGATGGCGGGCATCCGGGACAAGTCGCTCAAGGCCGAGGACTACGGCCTGGTGATGCCGACCAAGGAAACCTGCGAGAAGTGTCACAACGACAAGAGCCCGAGCTTCAAGTCGTTCGACTTCGCCGAGTTCAGCAAGAAGATCGAGCACAAGATTCCGGAAGGCTACAAGCGGGGTGGCGCGACGGAAGAGGCCACCAAGTAGCCGGCTGAGTCCCCGAGCACCCGCCATATGAAGCGCGCGCGGCGCCCAAGGCAGCGTCCCTGGGCGCCGCGCTGTATTTGCTTCCCCGTCTCGGTGGCGCGCGCGGCCGCGCTGTCGTGGATCGCCGGCCTGGCCGTCGTCGTGGCCCTCCTGGCCTTCGTGCCGGCCGGCGCGGCCGCCCCCGCCTCCGTCCGAATCCCCGACTCCGTCTGCATCGAATGCCACACCGGCGCCAACCTGGACAGCGCCGTCGTCCGCGGGCGGAAGGTCAAGCTCGACATCGACCGCGCCGTGCTCCAGCACTCGGCGCACGCCGGCGTGGCCTGCACGCAATGCCACGTCGGTTTCAACCCCGAAGAGCAGCCGCATCGCGCGCGCGCCGTTCCGGTCGACTGCCGCCGCTGCCACATGAACGCCGACTCCGCGCACGTCTTCCACGCGAAGACGACGTTCGCGAAGGCGGCGGGCGCCGTCGGCTCCTGTCAGGGGTGCCACGGCGACCACGACGTTCCGAAGGCTGGCGCGGCGACGACGCCGGCCGGCGCGCGGTCGCTGGACCTCGCGTGCGCGCGCTGCCATCGCGAGGAAGTCGCGCACTTCGAGAACTCCGCGCACGGCCGCGCCGCCGCGCGCGGCGAGCGGGCGGCGCCGACGTGCCTCTCCTGCCACCGGCTTCCGGTCACCGCGGCGCGGGTTCACGACCAGCGCGACGCGAGGCTCAAGCTGGCGCAGGAGCAGCTCTGCCTCCACTGCCACCTGGACGATCCCGCCGTGCGCTCGCGCGTCGGGCCGCAGACGGGGTTCATCCGCGCCTACGAGACCAGCATCCACGGGCAGGAGCTCCGGCGGGGGAACGGGAAGGCGGCGACCTGCATCGACTGCCACGGCAGCCACGAGATGGCGCGCGGCTTCGAGCCCTCCGCGAAAACGGAGAAGTTCCACATCCCGGACACCTGCGGCCGCTGCCACGACAAGATCGCGGCGACCTACAGGACGAGCGTGCATGGACAGGGGATGGCCAAGGGCAACCCCGACACGCCGGTCTGCACCGACTGCCACGGCGAGCACACGATCAAGAAGGCCGACGCGCCGGAGTCGCCGGTCGCGCCGGAGAACGTCTCGGCCGAGGTCTGCTCGCCCTGCCACTCGTCGGTGCGCCTCGCGACCAAGTACGGCATCAAGAGCGACCGCTTCCAGACCTTCTCCGATTCGTTCCATGGACTCGCGATCCGCGGCGGGCAGGTCTCCGCGGCGAACTGCGCCTCCTGCCACGGCGCACACGACATCCTTCCGTCCAGCGACCCGCGCAGCCGGATCAGCCCCGCGCGGCTCGCGGTCACATGCGGCAAGTGCCACTCGGGCGCCACCGCGGCCTTCGCGCGCGGCAAGGTACATCTCGATGTCACCCGGACGAAGGAGCCGCTCCTCTACTGGATCGGGCTCATCTACACGATCCTGATCGTCGGGGTCGTGGGCGGGATGTTCCTGCACAACGCGGTCGACTTCTTCCGGAAGGCGCAGCACAAGCTGCGCGTGCGGCGGGGCCTGGCGGCGGCGCACGAGCCGGAGAGCCGCGCGCTGTACGTGCGCATGACCGGAAGCGAGCGGGCCCAGCACGCGACCCTGCTCACGAGCTTCACCGTCCTCGTGCTGACCGGCTTCATGCTGCGCTATCCCGAATCGTGGCCCGTGGAGCAGCTGCGCCACATCTGGCACAACCTGTTCGAGGCGCGGAGCGTCATCCATCGGGTCGCCGGGGTGGCGATGGTGGCGGCCTCCCTCTTCCACCTGTACTACCTGGGGTTCACGAAGCGCGGCCGGGAGTTCTTCCGCGACATGCTGCCGCGTCCGTCGGACCTGAGAGACGTGATCGGCGCCTTGCGCTATTATGCCGGCCTCACCCGGCAGCGTCCCAAGTTCGGCCGCTTCTCCTACATCGAGAAGTCGGAGTACTGGGCGCTGGTGTGGGGCACGGTCGTGATGGCGGGAACCGGCATGATCCTCTGGTTCCAGGATCCGTTCATCGCCCTCCTGACCAAGCTGGGCTGGGACGCCGCGCGATCGGTCCACTTCTACGAGGCGATCCTCGCGACGCTGGCGATCCTGGTCTGGCACATCTACTTCGTGATCTTCAACCCGGACGTCTACCCGATGAACCTGGCGTGGCTGAAGGGGACGATCACCGAAGAAGAGATGGAGGACGAACACCCGCTGGAGCTGGAGAAGATCCGGCGCGAGCGCGAGGCGGACAAGGAGGGCCGATCGTGAGCGAGAAGGACCCCGGACAGGAGAAGGACCCCGGACAGGAGAAGGACCCCGGCCAGGAGAAGGACCCCGAACGTCGCGGCGCCCTCGTGTGGCTGGTCCGCGGATTCCTCGCCCTCTGGGCCCCCGCGGCGGCAGGCATGGCCGCCTCCTTCCTGAAAGCCCCGTCTCCCGAGAACCGCCCCGGCGAGAGGATGCTCCGCGGGGGACCGATGTCGTCGATCGCCGTGGGGGACGCCCGATTGGTGCGGCACGGCACCGACCCGGTCTACGTGGTGCGCGTTTCCGAGGAGCAGGTCGTGGCCGTCTCGGCGATCTGCACGCATCTCCGCTGCGTGGTCAAGTGGAACCGCGACTCCGGCACCTTCCGCTGCCCCTGTCATGACGGCGCGTTCGATCGCGGCGGCAACGTGCTCTCCGGCCCGCCGAAGAAGCCGCTCCAGCAATTCCCCGCCGAGGTCCGGGCGGACGAGATCGTCATTCACACCTAAGCGGAGATCCTTGTGGAACGGAATCGCGGCGGCCTTCTCGGCTGGCTGGAAGCCCGTGTCAATCTGACGGAGATCGTCTCCTTCCTCACGGTGTTCGGTCTGCTCCCCGTGGAGCTGGACTCGAGGAAGCCGCTGAAGGAGGCGCTGCGCGAGGCGATGGCGCAGCCGCTCCCTTCGTACGCGCGCTGGCCGCAGGTGATCGGCGTCCTCTCGTTCATCCTGTTCGTGATCCTGGCCGTCACCGGGACGATGCTCGCGTTCTACTACCAGCCCACGGCGGACGTGGCCTATCCCTCGGTGACGTTGATCGCGCGCGACATCTCGTTCGGGAACCTGACGCATCAGGTCCACCACTGGGCGGCGGTGCTCTTCCTGATCCTCCTGGCGGCGCGGGTGATTCGATTCTTCTTCGCGCGGCTCTACCACCAGGGGCGCGAGGTCGTGTGGGTCGTCGCCGTCCTGACCTTCGTGGCGGCGGCCATCGCGGACCTGACGGGACGGCTCCTGCCGTGGGACGCCCGCGGCTACTGGACCACGGTGCGGGCGCGCGAGGTGACCGACGCGCTGCCGATCCTGGGTCCCTTCACCTCGTTCTTGGTTGGCGGAAGCGGCCTCGACTCGCTGGTGCTGACGCGCTACTACGTGCTGCACGTCGTGGTCTTCCCGCTGCTCCTGATCGGACTCTTCTATCTCCACTTCTCGAGCGTGCGGCGGGTGGGGCTCTCGCGCAACGCGCCGACGGGTTCGGGCGCGGCGCCCACCCCCGTCGGCCCGCGAGCGCTGCACGTGGTGACCTACGATCTGATCCTGCTCATCATCCTGATGATCGGGGCGCTGCTCACCTTCGCCGTCCTGATGCCCTATCCCTTCGACGTCGTCGCTGATCCCTTCACGACGCCTCCCAACGCGCGCCCGCCGTGGTATCTCCTCGCGCCGCACGCGCTGTTGGAGGCCTTCCCGGCATGGGTGCCGCGGCCGATCCGGGGCATCCTGCCCGAGGCGATGCTCCTGGCCGTGATCCTGGTCCCGATGATCGATCGCGGCACGGTCACGGATGAGCGGCGGCGGAAGCTGTTCCGGAACATCGGCTACTCGGTTCTCGTCGTGTGGGTGCTCCTGACCTTGATCGGCTGGATGCTGGAGGTGCGGCGGTGAGCGCGCGGTTGGGCGTACGGGCCGCGGCGATGAGCGCGGGGCGGGCCGCG
>DASSLZ010000298.1:0-4142 GCA_035689165.1 Candidatus Eiseniibacteriota bacterium
ATGGCCCGGCGCCGCAGCATCGTTCCTGGGCATGTGGACCGTGATGATGGTCGCAATGATGTTGCCGTCATTGGTCCCGACGCTGTGGCGTTATCGCGAAGCAGTGGGAAGGAGGGTCGATGTCCGCCCGGACAAGCTGACCGCGCTGGTGGCCGCGGGATACTTTACCGTCTGGACCGCACTCGGCCTGATCGCCTTCGTCCTGGGGGTCGCGCTGGCGAACGTCGAGATGCAACAGCCCGCGCTGGCTAGCGCCGTCCCGCTCCTGGCCGGCGGAGCGGTCATGGCCGCGGGAATCCTGCAGCTAACCAAGTGGAAGGCCCGCCAGCTCGCCTGCTGCAGGCAGGCTACCGGGCTCATTGGCGCGCTCCGACAAGGCCGAGACAACGACTTCGCCCTCGCCGCCGACTTCAGCACAGCCTGGCGGCAGGGTCTTCGCCTCGGCCTCCGTTGCTGCTACTGCTGCGCCGCCCTGACGACCATTCTCCTAATCCTGGGAGTCATGGACGTTCGCACCATGGCCATCGTCACCGCAGCCATCACCGCCGAACGCCTCGCCCCCGGAGGCGAGCGCCTGGCTCGCATCATCGGTATCGCCGTCGTTAGTGTAGGACTGTTCCTGATCGCGCGAGCCCTGATGCCTGCATGACCGTCAGTGTATGCCAAACCGAGCGGCGGGCGCCCTGTAACAACCTCCACAGTGAGTCCTAGAACTCACGATCCCCCTGGCGACTCGACCCGCTAAACGATTGCACCGCAATATCGGCCTGCCCTGGCACGGACCATGCCCTTGTGGCGCAGAAGTGCCACCAGGAGGAACGAACCCATGAAACGCCTAGCCTTCGTGGTCTTTTCCCTAGTGATGTCGCTCAGCTTTCTCCCCCGCGCCTCGAGCGCGCAGGGCCCGTGCGCCATCGATGCCCCGTCGCGCGTCGGGATCGACCAGGCCTTCACGCTCTGCGGCCCCACCGGGGGCGGCTACCGCTACGAATGGTACGGCCCCGGGCTCGATTCCGATGCCGGGACGCGCTGCGTGACCGCGCGCGTCGGGGATTCGGGGACGTACGAATATCTGCTGGTCATCAAGCGAAACGGCCAGGAGCTGGATCGCTGCAAGAAGGTCGTGAACGTGGGCAACTCCACGGGCGGCGCGGGATCCTGCACGATCACCGGCCCGACCTCGATTCAAGCCGGACAGACAGCCAGGCTGTGCGCCCCGGACGATGGGCTCCACATCTACCGCTGGACGGGACCCAACAACTTCACCAGCACTTCGCCCTGCGTGAACGTGACCGAAGAGGGCACGTATTACCTCACGAGCCGGAACCGGCTCACCGGAAGCTCGCGCGAGTGCACGCACCGCCTGGACGTCGTCGGCGCCGGCGGGGGCGGCGAGTCCGACTGCATCTCGGGCCCGACCACCATTCCCCGGAACGGAACGGTCGAGCTGTGCGCTCCGTCACGAGGCGTCGCCTCGTACCGCTGGACCGGCCCGCGCGGCTTCACGGCGTCGGAACGTTGCGTCACCATCGACGAGCCCGGCACCTACACGGTGTCGATCCGAGGCGGGTTCACCGGCCGTGAAGAGCGGTGCAGCCAGACCGTGCGAAGCGGCGGCTGGGGCGGAGGCGGCGGTGGCGGCGGAGGCGGCTGGGGCGGGAACGACAATGGCGACGAAAACCCGGACGACGTGGTCTGGGACAACTGCCCGCGTCCGCTCCAGTTCTGGCGAAACCTCTATGACGATGCCAACGGAAGCGGCGACCTTTCCTCCGCCGATCTTCGCGCCATCGCGCGGTGGGTCGACGACCATTCCAGCTACTTCAACTGGCGGGACGACCTGCAGGGCATGCGGCAGGCGCTTCTGCCGGGGTCGCCCATGACGCGCAGCAAGCAGTTGGCGCGTCAGTACGCCGCGTTGCTGGCCAACGTCGCCGCAGGAGAGCTGGGCGCGACGCCTGAAGGTCGGAACCAGATCAGCCTCGACCTGGACACGCAGGTCGATTTCGCGGGAGCCTCGACGCTGCGCGAGCTGATCTCGATGACCGATCGCGTCCTCAGCGCTCGCCGCGGCAGCTTCTCGCGGCTCAACGCGAAGCTCACGCAGATCAATCGAGGCCAGGGGATCGGCCCCGTGTGCGACTGAGTCGCGTCAAGACGAGCTAAGAGAGAGGGCCCGGACCAGCAACGGTTCGGGCCCTTTCCATCTCCGCGTCCCGAAGATTCTCCGCACCTCAAAGCAGAGCGTCAATTCACTGCGACAATCGTCAATGATTTCACCGCCGCTGGCGGAAGTTCTTTATATGTTAAGCCGATCACACGACCGGCCGACAGCCCCCACAAGCGTCGCTGCGGAGCGACAATCGACGTCAATTTCACCCGCGCCAGCGCGGTACATATTATTTTCTCGCAAGACGGCCTCGCGCCCGTGCACTTCCGACCCCGCGGCTGCCTCGGCCTCGCGCGCGAGATCGGGGCCGACCGCCGACCAGGATTCCCTGGCGACCCCTCCCCTCCTGTTCTAAGCTCGCCGGGTCCACTCCCCCATCTGACCCGAGCGCGATCCCGGCGGAGCCCACGTGACCGACCCGACCCCGGCGGACGAATACCAGCTCATCGTGCAGACGAGCTCGATGCTTCGGAAGCGAGGCACGCGCGAGCCCGAGAAGGCGATGCAGGTCTATTTGCGCGGGTGCGCGGAGCTCTTTCGGGCGGAGGCGGCGTGCATCGTCTCCGCTGAGGTCGGCCGCCCGACGCGAGTCGAGTACAGCATCCCCCAGGAGACCGCGTGGGATCTGTCGCTGCTCGACGACCTGGCCCGGGGAACAGCGGAAGAAATCCCAGCCGGCATCCTCGCCGCGCGCCTACGGCGTCGGGGCCGCACCTGGGGCGCGATCGCGCTCCGTCGCGACGGATCGGACTTCGACGTCGCGGAGCGGCGGGCCCTCTCGAGGATCGCGGCCGAGATCGACTACTTCGTCGGCACCCTGGACGACGCCAGCCTGGCCGAGGTGCGGGCGCGGATCGACATGAAGATCCTGCGCGACCTGCCTCCCAAGGACCTCTACTACCAGATCCTCGACGGGCTGCATCGCCTCACCCGGTACGATCATTCGGCTTCGTTGTTCCTCTACGACTCCCCCTCGGGGCGCCTGGAGCTGGTCGCGGAGCAGATCGCCTGGCGCAAGATGCGAAGCGAGCGGATCGGGGAGATTCGAACGCTCCCCGACGAGCTGCAGGGATTGATCCGCGAGGACGTCGTGCTCGGCTTCCATCGCACCGAAAACCGCTGGGCGGAATGGACGCGATCGGGCGGCGACGGGCTGGCGGCGGTGCTCGATCCCAACGTCCCCTCGCGGAACGGCTCGGACCGCGCCGGAGCCGTAAACCCCGAAGAGCCGGAGCCGCCGCTCCAGGCCATGCTCGTGGCCGCCATCGGATCCACGCGCGACGGCTTCGGCCTCCTGCGCCTGGGAGCGCAGCGTCCCAACGCCTTCGGCGACCACGAGCTGGGGATCGTCCGAAGCTTCGTTCCGGCCGTCTCCGTCGCCTTGCGCCGCGCCCAGACCAGCGAAGAGGTGCAGCGGAAGGTCCTCGACGTCGAGCGGCGCGCGACGCTCGCCCACCTGGCGCGCGGCGTCGCGCACGACGTGAACAATGCCTTCGGATCCATCCTGCCGCTGGTGCAGCAGATGCGCGTCGAGGAAGAGGAGGGGCGCCTCGATCCCGTCCGCCTCCGCCAGGACCTGGCCCAGATCGAAAGCTCGCTGGACGTGGCGCGCCGCATCTTCACCGGCATGCTCCGGCTGGCGAAGGGCAGCGTTTCACCCGGCGCGACCTGCGAGCCCGGGCGCGCCATCGCCAGCGCGTGCGGCGCGCTCGGCGGCCTCATGTCGCGCGCCGGCGTCCTCCTCGAATGCGAGCTGCCCGAGAACCTCCCGCCGGTGGTGGGCAAGCAATACGAGTTGGAGCAGCTGTTCCTGAGCCTCGCCACCAACGCAATCGAGGCGATGCCCACCGGAGGAGCGCTGCGGATCACCGGCCGCGTGGACGGCGAGCGCGTCTGGATCGTGGTGGCCGACACCGGGCACGGCATTCCGCCCGACCTGCTGCCCGAGATCGAGAAGCCCTTCGTGTCCACC
>DASSLZ010000299.1:0-17892 GCA_035689165.1 Candidatus Eiseniibacteriota bacterium
GGCCCGGGCGCGCCAGCACGGGCCGCGCTCGCGGATTTTGCCGGCGCCGCCCTCGCGATCTTCACCGCCGCCGTGCTCACGGACTTCAACGGCGCCGCTCTGAGATGCCCCCGCTCGCGCACCGGCCTTGCGGCCCTCGGACCGCTTCCGCATCACCCACTTCATTCCGACCTCCTCCCCAACACCCGGTGCCCCGCAGGGGGTAAACGAACGTTTCCCTCGCTGGCGAGGGTATGTTTTGGCCGCTGTTCGCAAGGAGGAGACTCTTGGGGGGCATGCTTCAATTCGCCCCGGGGCGAGTTCGGGGTGCATCGTTCGCCGTGGGAGGAGTTGGGCGAGCCGGGGCAACGAACTAGCCCTGGCGCAAGTTGGTGTTCAGGCCAACTTGCGCTGGCGCAAGTCCTGTTATGTCAACTTGCACCGGGGCAAGTTAAGTTAAATATTAACTGGCTCCTGGCGAGTTGAACGTGCGGTGCGGCCGTCCGGCCTCGGCTACGTTGCCCGCAGGTCCGGGCAATCGGCGCCAATCTCGTATCCGCTGCCGCTTTCCGCAGCTTCGCTGCGGTTCATATCTCCAGAGTCACCTGCTCGTACAGCGTCTCCCACACGGGGCGGAAGCTTCTTCGGTGAATCGCGCAGGGGCCGTGCTCGCGGAGGGCCGACAGGTGTTCCGGCGTGCCGTAGCCCTTGTTGCTCTCGAACGCGTACATGGGATGGAACGTCGCCTGCTCGATCATCATCGCGTCGCGGGCGACCTTCGCCACGATGGAGGCGGCGGCCACGCTCAGGCTCTTCGCATCGCCGTCCACGACCGCGGCGCAGCGAAGGTCCATGCTGAAGACGTCCTTCCCATCCACGAGAAAGCCCTGGGGGGTGATCCCCAGGGCATCGACGGCTCGTCGCATCGCCAGCAGGGACGCCATTCGAATATTGAAGGCGTCGACCTCCTCCACGCTCGCCACACCCACCCCGACGCCCAGCGCCACCGCTCGTATCTTCACGACCGCCTCTTCGCGTTCCTCGGCGGTCATCTCTTTCGAATCCCGCACGCCCCGGAGACCGCGGGCGTCCGCGGGCAATACGACGCACCCCGCGACCACCGGGCCCGCCAAGGGGCCCCGCCCCGCCTCATCCACCCCCGCGACGAGCTCGCCCCATTGCTCGCGATACCCGTCGTCGAATCGAGCCAGCCTGCTTCGGCTCATCGCATCCCTGCGGCTCGGGCTCCTTTCCCAACGGTACGTCTAGCGGCTACGCCTCATCGCCCCCGAGAGACTCGCGCTCCGTCACCTTGGCCGCCTTCCCCTTGCGTCCGCGCAGATAGTACAGCTTCGCGCGCCGGACCTTCCCCTTGCGCGCTCCCTCGATCTTGGCGACCGACGGCGAATGGAGCGGGAACGTGCGCTCCACGCCGATCCCCGCGGAGATCTTGCGCACCGTGAACGACGTGCGCATGCCGCTCCCGCGGATGTTGGTGACGACACCCTGAAAAACCTGCGACCGCTCCTTCTCACCCTCGATGACGCGAACGTGGACCTTGATCGTGTCACCCGGACGGAAGTCGAGCGTCCGGTCGGTGGTGAACCGGGTCTCGAACCGTTCGATGGCGCTCATGGCTGATCCGCCTCCTTCTTGATTTCGTCCATCAGTCTTCGATCCTCCTCGCTCCAGGCACGGCCCCGGACGATATCGGGCCGGCGCGCGAGGGTCCGTCGGATCGCTTCCCGACGTCGCCAGCGGCGGATCTCTTCATGGTTCCCGCTTCGGAGGACTTCGGGGACGGAACGCCCCCGGAATTCGTCCGGGCGAGTGTACACGGGCGCGTCCAAAAGCGCCTCGGAAAAGGAGTCCGCCTCTGCAGACTCCGCATCTCCCAAAACCCCAGGCTGCAAACGACTTACGGCATCCATGAGCACCAGGGCGGCCGGTTCCCCTCCCGACAGGACGTAATCGCCGATGGAGAACTCCTCGGCCCCGAGCGTCTCGACCACCCGCTCGTCGATCCCCTTGTAGCGGCCGCACACCACCGCGAGGTGCTTTTCGGCGGCCAGCTCCCGCACCCACACCTGCGTGAGCACGCGTCCCTGGGGCGAGGTGACCAGCGTCCGAGGAGCCGCACCCCCGCACGAGCGCGCGACGCTCTCGTGGGCAGCGACGATCGGCTCGGCCTTCATCACCATGCCCGCCCCGCCGCCGTAGGGATAGTCGTCGGTCGTGCCGTAGCGGTCGTCCGCGAACGCCCGGATCGGCACGAGCACGACCTCGAGGAGCCCCTTCTCGCGGGCCACGCGGATCATCCCCTCGTCCAGCGCCCCGCCGAAGAAACCGGGGTTCAGCGTGAGGATCGAAACGCGCACGGGGGGTTACTCCCCCCCAATCCCCGGCAATCCCGGAGGCGGCTCGACGACGAGCGACTTCCCCTCGAGGTCCACGGAGACGATGACCCCTTCGAGCATCGGAATCAGGATCTCGTTCTCGTCGTCGTCCACCACCAGCACGTCGTTGCTACCGGTGCTGAAGATGTCGGTGACGCGGCCCAGGGGCTCGCCGCCGGTCGTCCGAACCGTGAGACCGACCAGCTCGAACTGGTAGTGCTTTCCTTCCGGAAGAGGCGTCACCTGGCTGCGCGCGATCGTCAGCTCCTGGCCGTGGATCGTCTCCGCCTCCTCGCGGCTCTCGATCCCCTCGAACCGCACGAGGAGCCTCCCCTGGAAGGGGCGCGACGTCGCGACGCGGAGCGGCCGCGCGTGCAGGCTCTCCGGCGCGGCGGCGGTCATCTCGCTGCCGGGGGCGAAGCGCTCGGGCGCGTCGCTCATGACTTTGACGACTACCTCGCCGCGGAGTCCGTGGGCTTTGGCGACGATCCCGACGAGGACGCGCGCAGCGTCACCGACTTCATCAACCCCTGGGTTCATTGGCTGCTGGGAGTTCCGGCCGCCTGTGGGCGGCCGGGATATTAATCCGCAATTTCCAGAATCGCCCGGCGCCCCTGGGCCGTGACCGACGCGGTCAACAGCGCGCGCAGCGCGTGCGCCGTGCGGCCCTCGCGTCCGATCACCTTGCCCAGATCGCCCGGCGAGACGCGGAGCGTGAGCACCGTGGTCTCCCCGGTGTCGTGCTCGTCGACGTGAACGCCTTCGGGGTGGTCCACGAGCTGCCCCGCGAGATATTCGATGAGCGCCTTGGCCTTCATGTCGCCTCCCTGGCGGCGCCGTGGCGCCGCCGGTCGCTCAGCTCTTCTTCTTCTTGGCCTTCTTGACCGCGCGCATCGGCGTAACACCGCTCTTCTTCTTCGCGCGGGCCTTGGCCTTCTTCGCCACGCCCTTCGTGGCGGCCTTCTTCGGCGCCTTCTTCTTCGCGGCGCCCTTCTTCTTCGCGGCCTTCTTCGGCTTCGCGGCTTCGGCCTCGGCCGGAGCCGGCATCGCGGCCGCGGTCTGCGACACGAGCGGCGCGGGGCGGAGCGCCTCGGGAGCGTGCTTGGCCATCATCACGCCGACCGACTCCGACGGAGTCGCGCCCTTGCGGATCCAGGCCGCGAACTTCTCCGCGTCGACCTTGAACGTCGCGGGGTCGGTGAGCGGATCGTAGTAGCCGAGCTGCTCGATGTAGCGCCCGTCGCGCCGGCTCCTCGAGTCGGCGACCACGACCCGATAGAACGGGCGCTTCTTCGCGCCCGCGCGTTTCATGCGGATGACGACCATTCTCTTCTACCCTCCGTCGGTGTTCGGCCCGGGCCGTACGGCCTCAGCGGCGCGGCATCCCCATCGGGAACCGGCCCTTCGGCATCTTGCCCATGCGCTTGAGCATCGTCTGCATCTCTTCGAACTGCTTGAGGAGCCGGTTCACGTCCTGCACGGTCGTGCCGCTCCCCTTGGCGATCCTCCGGCGCCTGCTGCCGTCGATGACCCGCGGCTCTTCGCGTTCGCCCCGCGTCATCGACTGGATGATCGCCTCCGTGCGCTTCAGCTCCCGCTCGTCGACCTGCGCGCCGGCGGGGAGCTTCATGCCCGGAATCATCTTCATGATCTCCTCGAGCGGACCCAGCTTCTTCATCTCCTGGAGCTGCCCGAGGAAATCCTCCAGGGTGAACTTCTGCTTCCGAAGCTTCTTCTCTAGGTCTTCGGCTTTCTTGAGATCGATGCGCTCCTGAACGCGCTCGACCAGCGTGACGACGTCGCCCATGCCCAGGATGCGCGAGGCGAGCCGGTCGGGATGCAGCGGCTCGATGCCGTCCAGCTTCTCGCCGGTCCCCAGGTACCGGATCGGCTTCCCCGTCACGGACCGGAGCGAGAGCGCGGCCCCGCCGCGCGCGTCGCCGTCCATCTTGGTCAGGACGAATCCCGTGATCGGAAGCCGCGCGGTGAACGACTCCGCGATCGACACCGCGTCCTGACCGGTCATGCCGTCCAGGACGAGGTAGCTCTCCTGAGGCTCGAGCTTCTTGTGGACCCGCTCGACCTCGGTCATCAGCTCCTCGTCCACATGGAGCCGGCCGGCCGTGTCGGCGATCAGGAGGTCGAAGCCTTCCTTGTCCGCGCGGCGCCGCGCCTCGTGCGCGAGGGCCACCGGATCCTTCGCCGCGCGGTCCAGGTGCACGGGCGCCCCGACCTGCTTCCCCAGCACCTCGAGCTGATCGACGGCCGCGGGGCGCTGGAGATCGAGCGCCGCGAGCAGCACGCGCTTCTCGCGCTTCATCCAGAAGCGCGCGAGCTTCGCCGCGGTGGTCGTCTTCCCGGAGCCCTGGAGTCCGGCGAGGAGCAGCACGGCCGCGCGATTGGCCGGGAACTGGAGCCCCGTCTGCGGGCCCGCGCCGCCGAGGAGCTTCACCAGCTCTTCGTGGACGATCTTCACGACCTGCTGCCCCGGCTGCACGCTCTGGAGCAGGTCGGAGCCCACCGCCCGCGCCTCGACCGACTTCAGGAAGTCGCGCGCGACGTTCAGGTTGACGTCCGCCTCGAGCAGGACGCGGCGGATCTCGCGGAGCGAATCCTTGACGTCCTGATCGCTCAAGCGGCCCCGGCCCAGCATCTTCCGGAAAACGCCGCCCAGGCGTTCGGTCAGATCTTCGAACATGGCGCTCGCAGAGAACGGGTACGGCGGCGCGGCCAGACGCCGCGGTCGGCGAGGCCAAGTGCCACAAACGGGAGAAGATACCATTGCGGCCGCGCACCCGCAACTGAGGAAGGGGGCACGAGTGGTATGCCCCGCGCCCCCCAGAAACCGTGGTTCGACCGCCGCAAGCTCAGCGCACGATGGCCGCCTTGGTCGTCGACTTCCCGTCCGGGGTCTCGATCCGGAACAGATAGATCCCCGAGGGCAGCGGCTTGCCGGAGTCGCCACGTCCGTCGAACGCCAGCGCGTGCTCGCCGGCGAACACCTCGCGGCTAGCGCTCAACGTCCGCACCAGCCGGCCCCGGATGTCGAACACGCGCGCCCGAACCGGCCCGGGTCGTGACGTGGAGAAGAGGATCGAGGCACCCGGGTTCGGCGGATTGGGCAGCAGCGCCACGGCGTTCCGGCCACCCGCGATCACGTCCACGCTCAGCGCGGCTTCGAAGCGATTCCCGCCCGTCAGGTCGCCCCGGATCGTGACGGTCACCGTGCTCTGGCCCGTGAGATTGCTGAACAGCTGCCGGAGATCGGTCTTGGCGAAACAGACCTCGAAGTCGGCCACCGTGTTCCGGTTCGCGTCGCCCGCGACGATGCCCTTCCCGGCGATCGCGGGGATCTGGGACACCGATCCGGTTCCATTCGAGATCAGAACGATGGACGTCGGCACGACGTCGGTGACGGCGAAGTCTCCGGATACAGGCTCCACGTTCGCGCACCATGCGGCTTTCCCCGACCCGAGACGGATCGTCCCGTTACCCCCGGTCGTGAACGCGGTCGCGGCCAGGAGGTCGCCCGTCGCGTTGACCGCCGTCGTCGCCGAACCTGTGAGTCCATGGGACGTCGCCACGAAGAGCACGAAGTAGGTCCCGCCCTGTCCCGCGGAGGGCGACCAGTCGAAAGCTCCCACGGTGTTTGCGAGATTCGGTGTGAACGTCGCCCCTTGAGGCAGGTTCGAAGCGGTCAGCGACTCGATCGGCGTGTCGTCGGGATCGGCGGCGGAGACGGTGAACTGGATCGGTGTCCCGACCGCGCCCGACGCGGCGGCCGGAGCCGTGACCACCGGCGCCCGGTCACCCGACTTGATCGTGATCGGGAGCGTGGCGCTTCCGCTCAGGGTATTGGACGCGATGAAGGTCACGTTGTAGATCCCCGCCTGCCCCGGAGAGGGCGTCCAGTTCAAGGTTCCCGACGTATTCGACGCACTGGAGGTGAACGTGGCTCCGGTGGGCAGCGGCGAAGCCGTCAGGGAGATGATGGCATCGCCGTCGGGATCCGTGGCGGCGGCACAGACCGAGAACGGGACGGTTTCCGAGCCCGTGGCGCTCGGAGGCACGTTGACCACGGGAGCGCGATCGACCGACGAGACCGTGATGGAGGTGTTGTAGGTGGCGGACGCGGAGCTGGTCGCCGTGAACCCGACGTTGTAGGAGCCGGCCTGCGTGAAATCGGGAGTCCAGTCGAACGTCCCCGCCGTGTTCGTGGCGTTCACCGTGAAGGTGGCATGGTTGGGAAGCGGCGCCGCCGTCAGCGAGACGATCGGCTCGCCATCCGGATCCCCGGCCGTAACGTGGAAGGAGAGCGGTCGGAACTCCCCCGTCGTCGCGGTGGAGGGACACTGCACGAACGGCGCGCCAGCCGTGTCGGTCACGTTGATGGTTGCCGATGCGGTGGCCGACAACGCGTTGCTCGCGGTGAACGAAACGGAGAACGAACCGGTCTGCCCGGCCTGAGGGGTCCAGGTGAGCGTCCCGGCCGTGTTCGAGGCATTTGTAGTGAACACGGCGTTATTGCCTGCCGGCAGCGCCGATGTATTGGCGGTCAGGGAGAGAATCCCGTCGCCATTCGGATCGAGCACCGTGACCTCGACGACGGCCTGGACACCGACGGCCGCACGGATTCCGCTCGTGCTCACTCGCGGGGCGAAGTCGCAGAAGCTCTGTGCCGATACCGGAGGGGAGTGCAGCGCGAAACTGAAGAGGAGCAATGCGAGAACGCCGAGAGGGGAGCGACCGGGGCGCATGACGACCTCCACTCGCGCCGCCGGGGACGGCACGGGTACGTGAAATCAGGCCGTTCCCGGAACCTAACATATCCAATAAGGAATGTTTACAGGAGATTCGCGAGCCTCGACCCGCCGCGGATTGTCGCGAAACGTTTACAGCCCATTTCCTCGCCTTGGAGGCCGATTTGTGCGTAGGTATACGAAAGGGGTTGACATGAATTTCGAGTGTGAGATAACTTTTCTGTGAGCGGAGTTCCCTGCCGCTTCGTGCCCAATCCGCGGCTAAAACCTAGTCCATCAGGCCGGTCGTTTCTTGCGGGGTTTTAACTGGCGAGACACGTGGATGCGCGGGGAACTTCCTCAAATTTTTTTTGCGTTCGACTCCCCTCCTCTGCGATTCTGACGTCGCGGTCCCAGTCACCGTTCCCCAGACATCGTCCCCCGCGGCCGGAATAGGAGCACCGCACTGCGCCAGTGGCTCGCCGTTGCCGCGATCGCGCTCGTCGGTTGCAGCGCGGACGGCATCCATTCCACCCAGAAATTCTTCCCCGGCTCCCAGCGTACCTCCTGGGATGAGTGTTCCAAGTTCGGGTCGACTTCGAACACGGTCGCGATCTGCGCGCAGACCGGACTCCTCCCCGGCGCCCCGGCCCCCTCGTACAACATCGATTTCTTCATTCCGACCGCGGAACACGTGCTGATCGCCGTCTTCGACGAGCGCGCCACGCGGGTGAAAGTGATCTTCGACGCCGACGAGCCCGCGACGCTCTCGGGAACCTTCCGGCTGCCGGTCATCCCCTGGGACTTCACCGACGCCGAGGGCCACCGCGTCCCGTCCGGGACCTACCGGCTCTACTTCAAGGCGGGGAGCTTTATCTCGACCAGCGACGTGGACGTCCCATGAGGCGGCTTCTCGCGGCAGCGTCGGCGCTGGCCTGTTTCGCCTGGGCCGGCGGCGCTCCCGCTCAGACCGCGTCGCCGGACACCACGGCGCAGGCACCTCCCGGCGGAGCGACGGTCCCGAGCGTTTCCTCCGACACGACCGCGGCGCCGGTCTCGGCCGCCCCCGCGGACACGACCACTCCCTCGCCGGTCACGGCCGCCCGCGCCGCGCGCGTGGCCGTCGGCAAGGACAACGACCGGTTCGAGCTGGGCGCCGCGGTCGCGGACGGACCCTTCGACCTCCTCGGCACGTTCGGGTACGAGCGCTACGTCCAGCGGGGCGGGCCCTTCGAGCACTGGATCCACGTCGAGGTGTCGGGAGGCGCCACCCCGTTCCTGAACGAGGGGACGCTCAGCGTCGCCTACCTGCTGCGCCCGCTCGGGACGATCCGCCGCACGTGGGCGATCCGGCCGATCCTGGAGGCCGGACCGGGCGCGCACCTGGTCGTTCAGGTGGCGGAGATCCAGGGGTTCGGAGAGACCGCGTTCCACTCGCGCGTGTACGTGAAGACGCACGCCATCGCGGGGCTCGAGGCGCTGCTCGGCCGGCGCTGGGGGGTGGTCGTGCGCGGCCGCTTCAGCGTCCCGGCGCACCACCCCTTCGACTACGCACAGATCGCGCTCTTCCGGAGATAGGCCCCCGTGGCCGAGCGCTCGTCGCGCGCGATCGCGGCGGGCGGCCCCTCGGCCGTGATCCTCCCGCCCTCCTCGCCCGCGCCCGGACCCAGCTCGACCAGCCAGTCGCAGGCGGCCAGGAAGTCCAGGTTGTGCTCCACCGCGATCACCGTCCCGCCGCGCCGCACCAACTCGCGCAGCACGCGAAGCAGCGTCTGCACGTCCTTCCGGTGGAGTCCCACCGTCGGCTCGTCGAAGAGATAGAGCGTCTCCCCCGCCGCCCGATCCGACAGCTCGCGCGCCAGCTTCACGCGCTGCGTCTCGCCGCCGCTCAGGGTGGAGAAGGGCTGCCCCAGCCGCAGGTAGCCCAGCCCGACCCGCTCCAGCACCCAGAGGGGCGCCGCCACGTCGGGATCGTCGCGGAAGAGCTGGATCGCCTCCTCCACCGTCTTGTCCAGGAGCGCGTCGATCGAGAGCCCGTGCACGGTCACCTCGAGCACCTCGGGGCGGAAGCGGCGCCCCTCGCAGGCCTCGCAGGGGATCCAGAGGTCGGCGAGGAAGTACATCTCGACGCGCGTCACGCCGGCTCCTTCGCAAGCCTCGCAGCGCCCGCCCGCGACGTTGAAGGAGAAGGTCCCCGGGGTGTACTTCCGCTGGCGCGCGAGCGGCGTCCGGGCATAGCGCTCCCGGATCCGGTCGAACGCCTTCACGTAGGTCGCGGGATTGGAGCGCGCGCTCCGCGCCACGGGCGACTGGTCCACCATGGCCACGCGCCGGAAGGGCTGCAGCCCGAGCACCGCGTCGTGCGCGCCGGGAGCGGGCGCGTCCTGGTCGAGCGCGCGGGCCGCGGCCCGCCAGAGCACGTCCTCGATCAGCGTGGACTTCCCCGACCCGGAGACGCCGCACACGCCGACGAGCGCCCCGACCGGAAACCGCGCGCTCACGTCGCGAAGGTTGTGCTCGCGAGCGCCCCTGACTTCGATCCAGGTCCCTTTCGGCTTCTTCCCCTTGGCCGCGGTCCCGGCCTCCCCATACGAGGCGCGCCCCTCGGCCGCCATCTCGGGCGGCTCGGTCGCCTCGGCCCGTGAAGGCCACGCCTGCACCGGTCCGGCGTAGAGCAGAGCGCCGCCGCGCTGCCCCGCGCCCGGTCCCAGCTCCACGATCCAGTCGGCCGCTCCGATCACGTCGGGGTCGTGCTCCACCACGATCACCGTGTTGCTCCGCTCCCGGAGGCGGCGGATCACGCGGATCAGTCTCTCCGTGTCGCGCGGATGGAGGCCGACCGTCGGCTCGTCCAGGACGTAGAGGGCGTGCGAGAGCGATCCCCCGAGCGCGTTCGCCAGCTCGATCCGCTGCGACTCGCCGCCCGAAAGGGTCTTGGACGCGCGATCCAGCGTCAGGTAGTCGAGCCCGACTTCGCCGAGATACTCCAGCCGGCCCTCGACCTCGGTCCGGATCGAGGCGGCCACCGCCTCGCGCACGGGATCGAGGCGGAGCCCGGCGAAGAAGGCGCGCAGCTCGCCGACGGTGGCGCCGAGGAGCTGGGCGACGTTCTTCCCGCCGACGTGCACCTCCATCGCCTCGGGCTTCAACCGCGTTCCGCCGCAGAGCGCGCAGGGCATCGCCTCCTGGTAGTGCTTTACCAGGAACCGCGCGCTCGATTTGTACGACTTGAGCTGGAGGCGCTCCAGGAAGGGGAACACGCCCCGGAACCCCGGCGCGCCGTGGAGAAGGACACGCTGCTGCTCCTCCGGGAGGCTCGCGAACGGAACGTCCAGGGAGATGCCGCGCTCCTTGGAGAGCGCCTCCAGCTTGGGCATGAAGTAGGCGCGCCAGGAGTTCTTCCACGGATCGAGCGCCCCCTCGCGCACCGTCTTCTCCGGATGCGGCACCACGCGCTCCAGGGTGAACGTGAGCACGTTTCCGAAGCCGCGGCACTCGGGGCAGGCGCCGTAGGGGCTGTTGAAGGAGAAGAGCTGGGGCCGGGGATCGGGGAACGTGCGGCCGCACGTGACGCAGGTCCGGCCGTCGGCAAAGGTGAGGACCTCGCCCGAGGGCCGCTCGATATCGAGCCGCCCCTCCCCCTCGCGCCAGGCAAGCTCGATCGCCTCGCGCAGGCGCATCCGGTTCTCGGCGCCGGCCCGCACGCGGTCGATCATGACCCGGATCGGCCCCTTCGAACCGGCCGAAAGAGGCTCGTCCAGCCGAAGCCAGCTCTTGGCGCCGCGCGGCTGCGCGCGCACGAAGCCCGCGGCGAGCGCTCGCGCCCAGATCTGGGGCGGCCGCTCTCCCGGCCTCGCCGGAAGGGCCGCGGCCACGATCAGATCCTCGCCCTCGAACCGGAGCGCCGCCTCCAGCACCGAATCCACGCTGTAGCGCGGGACCACCGTCCCGCACTGGCCGCAGCGCGTCTCGCCGACGCGGGCGAGCAGGAGCCGGAGGTAGTCGGCGATCTCGGTGACGGTGCCCACCGTGGACCGGCCGGTCTGCGCGGCCGCCCCCTGGCGGATCGCGACCGCCGGCGAGAGCCCCTCGATCCGGTCGATCTCGGGCCGGGGGAGCCGGTCGAGGAACTGCTTCGCGTACGTGGAGACGCACTCGACGTAGCGCCGCTGCCCCTCGGCGTAGATCGTATCGAAGGCCAGGGACGACTTCCCCGAACCGCTCACCCCCGTGATCACGGAGAGGGCTGCGTGCGGAAAGGAGACGTCAATTCCCTTGAGGTTGTTCTGCCGGGCTCCGAAGAGCCGGAGATGGGTGTCGGGAGCAACGAATTCGCGGCGGGGCACGGGCCCATTGTAATGCACGAGGGCCGCCCGGCATTGCCGAGCGGCCCCTCAGGACGTGCCCAATCCGCTAACTTACTTCTTCTTGGCGGTCTTCTTCTTCGCGCTCTTCTTCTTGGCCGGCATCAGGATTCACCTCCTCCCAGGTTGGATTCGGGTTCCCGGCTCATCCCGGCGTCGAGTTCCCGCCGGGTCCGATCAGGCTTCGCACTTCATCCACCAGCGCGGTCAGGTCGAACGGCTTCTTGAGGTACCGGTCCACCTTGAGGCGCCGGGCTTCGGTCTTCACCTCGGGCGTCTCGTACGCGGTCATGAGAATCACTTTCGATCGCAGGGACCGTTCACGGAGCCGCTTCACCATCTCGATGCCGCTCTCGCGCGGGAGCCGGACATCCACCACGATCAGATCCATCGGCGACTCGCCGAAGACGTGGCGCTCGGCTTCCTCCGCCGATCCCGCTACGACGGTTCGGTACCCTGCTTCACGAAGCACGGTGGAGAGGGTGCGCGCCAAGAGTTGTTCGTCGTCCACGATGAGGACGGACTTGTGCAATCCACACCTCCCCCTCTCTGCGCTCGTGTCATCGCTATTAATTGATTGCAGGAAGCAGGCCAAGTTGAGTGCGCGAGCGCGCGGAGCGCGCGAAGTGAATGCATCGCGCGTGGCGCGCGACGGTTAGACGTTCACCTTCATGCGTGACGCGAGCGATGCGCGGCGCTTCGCGCGATCGCGCGACTGTCGGGGAAATGGACAGCTGAACGCGCGCGCGAGGCGATCTACGAGGGAAAATGCACGCGCTGTCGTGAAAGGCGACATCCCAAGAAAGGCTACAGATGTACTTCGCGATCGCAAAGCGATCGCGAAGCGGGAGGGGCGGGGAAGGGGTTTTTCTCAGCGTTCAGCGGAAAAAAATCTCAGGTCGAGCTCAACGACCCTCGCGTCGCGGCGATCCGTTTCAATCTTTCGATCAAGCTCTGGCGGGAAATGCCGAGAATACGTGCGGCGTGCGAGCGGTTGCCCTGCGTGGACTCGAGTACCTTGAGGATGTGCTCCTGCTCCACTTCGGCGAGCGTCGGCATCTCGGCGTCGCCTTCGCCACGCGCGGCGAGCGCTTCGCGAAGCACGCGCGGCAGCGATTCCACCTGCGCCATCATCTCCGCGGGCAGGTGGTCCTCGCGCAGCGCCTCGTCGTTCTCCAAGAGCACGATCCGCTCGAGAAGGTTCTTCAGCTCCCGGACGTTCCCCGGCCAGCGATAGGCGCGGAGGATCCCCTCGACCTCAGGCGTGATGGAAACGAAGCTCTTCCGGAACTTCTCGTTGTAGAAGGAGAGGAAGTGCCGCGTCAGGAGCAGGACGTCGTCGCCCCGCTCGCGAAGCGGCGGGAGCAGGATCGACACGACCTTGAGCCGGTAGTAGAGGTCCTGCCGGAACTTTCCCGCCTGGACGAGCTGCTCGAGATCGCGGTTCGTGGCCGCGATGAGGCGCAGGTCCACGGCGAGGTCGGTGGAACCGCCGACCCGCTTGAAGGTGCGGTCCTCGATGAAGCGGAGGAACTTGGCCTGCGTCGCCGCAGGCAGGTCCCCCACCTCGTCCAAGAAGAGCGTCCCCTCGTCCGCCAGCTCCACCAAGCCGCGCTTCGGCTCCCGCGCGTCGGTGTAGGCCCCGCGCTCGTGGCCGAACAGCTCGTTCTCCAGGAGCTGCTCCTGGAACGAGGAGCAGTTCAAAGCGAGGAAGGGGGCGTCGCGCCGTCCGCTCTCGAAGTGGATGGCCCGCGCGACCAGCTCCTTCCCGGTGCCGCTCTCCCCTTCGATCAGCACCGTGGTGCTCTCGCTCTGCGCGACCTTCCCCGTCAGATCCCAAATCCGGCCCATGGCGGGCGACTCGCTCACGATCCGGGTCTTCAGGAAGGTCTCGAGCTCGCCGCGGCGGAAGGCGTCGAGCTGGGTCTCGCGGACGACCCCCGCCTTCAGGCGCTCCATCGCCAGGAGCACCTCTTCCATTTCGTACGGCTTCTTCAGGAAGTCGGTGGCGCCCCGGCGCATCGCCTCCACCGCGGTCGGCAGGTCGCCGAACGCGGTGATGACCACCACCTTGAGGTCGGGCGCGAGCGACTTGAGGCGCGGCAGGAGGTCGAGGCCGCTCCCGTCGGGAAGGCGGAGGTCCAGCACCAGCACGTGGGGCGGGTTCCGGCGGACCGAATCGAGCACCTCGGCCGCGGTCGCGACCGAGTCCACCTGGTAGCCCTCGGCCGCCAGCAGCTTGGTGAGCGACTTTCGGATCAGCTCTTCGTCGTCGGCGATCCGGACCCGAAGGATCACGTCAGGCCTTCTCCTCTTTCGCTTCTTCGGCGGCGGCCGGCTCGGCCGGCGGCAGCGGCACCGGCAGGCTGAATCGGAACGTCGCGCCCTGGGTCAGGTTCCGCGCGGTCAGGTTTCCGCCGTGCTCGCGCGCGATCTGGAGCGAGATCGAGAGCCCGAGCCCGGTCCCCATGGAGCGGGTCGTGAAGAAGGGATCGAAGATCTTCTCCTTCACGTCCTCCGGGATGCCCGGCCCCGAGTCGGTGATCGACACGTCCACGTACGCCTTCTTGTAGCGCGTCCGCCGGAGTCCGATGCTCGCCCGGAGCGTTCCCCCTTCGGGCATCGCCTGGATGGCGTTGATGACCAGGTTCAGGACGACCTGCTGCGCCATGTCGGGATCCACGAAGACCTGGGGCACCGGCGGGTCGGGGTCCAGCTCGCGCTCCACTTCGACCGAGGCGTCCTCGAGGCGCCGCGCCAGGTTGTCGAGCACCTTCTCCACCACCTCGCGCAGGTCGGTCGCCACCGGGCGCGCCGCCTGCGGCCGGGCGAACAGGAGGAGGTCGGTGATGATCTGCTCGATCCGGTCCAGCTCCTTCAGCACGTCGTGCAGGTCGTCGCGGCGGGAATCTCCCGCGCGGAGCTTGGATGCGACGAACTGGACCGTGGTGCGCACGCCGGTGAGGGGGTTCCGGATCTCGTGCGCGACGCGGGCGGAGAGCTCGCCCAGGGAGATGAGGCGCTCCGTGTTCCGGAAGACCTCCTCTTCGGTGTCGGCGTCGACCAGGTCCTCGACGCGGATCAGGAGGGCGCCGCTGTCCCCGAGCGGGGTCGAGGTGTAGCGCATCAGCACCTCGCGATCGGCGACGGCGCCGCGGGTCTCGCGCGTGGCGCGGCCCTCGGCGCGGGCGCCGCGCTCGGGCAGATACCACCGTTCCGTCTCGGGGTGGAAGACTTCGGAGAGGGGCTTCCCGGTCACCTCATCGCGGTCCACGCCCCACCCGCGGGCCAGCGTCTCGTTCAAGGCGACGATGCGGCGGTCCTCGTCGAGGGCCAGGAGTCCGGTGTCGAGGGCGTCGAGCGCCTGGAGGAACAGCTCGCGCTCGATCTCAGGTGTTTCCAACCGCGCCATTCCGCCCCCCCGCGGTGACCATCGAAACCATTGAAGTCACGTTGCCTCGCGGCCCATCGGCCGTCAACCCAAATCGAGCGCGCTTGCATGCATTCGCGCCGGTTGCTAGGCTTTTACCCCGATTCCCGGCATGACCGCGGCGCCGCCAGGGCGCCGTCCCTGTTTCCACCCCTGATCCGGATCGAGGTTTCACGCCATGATGCAGTCCCTTCGCGACAATATGAAGCTGATCATCTGGATCACGGCCATCGTGTTCCTGGTCGGCTTCGGCATCCTCCAGCTCGGCGGCGTCTTCGGCAACCAGCCGACGCAGCAGCGCGGGCCCACCGGCATCGTCGCCGACATCAACGGCGAGCCGATCCGATACGACGAGTACATGGGCACGGTGAACCAGATGACGCGCCAGCTCGAGCAGACCCGCCCCCTCCAGGCGGGCGAGGACGCCTACATTCGCGAGCAGGCGTGGCAGACCCTGGTCCGGAACAAGCTGCTCCAGCAGGAGGCGAAGCGGCGGCACCTGGGCGCGACGCCCGACGAGATCAAGATGGCGCTCCGCGTGGCACCCCCCGAGTTCCTGGTGCAGGCCGATGCGTTCAAGGGGGCGAACGGGCAGTTCGACTACCGGAAGTACCTCGCCGAGCTGGACAACCCGAACTCGCAGATGCCGTGGGGCCAGGTGGAGGCGCTGGTCGCCGATCAGCTCCCGATCCAGAAGCTCCAAGAACAGATCGTGGCCGGCGCCAAGGTCTCCGAGGGCGACGTCCGGGAGCGTTTCCTGCTCCAGAACGACAAGGTGAAGTTCAAGGCGATCCAGTTCCTCCCCGACAGCTTCCCGGTCGATACGTCGCGCATCGGCGGCGCCGACGTCGAGTCCTACTACAAAGCGCACCCCGACGAGTTCACCGGCCCCGAAGAGGTGAAGGTCGCGGTGGTCCTGGTCCCCCGGAAACCCGACGCGACGGACTTCTCCACGGAGAAGGAGCGGCTCCGCGCGGTGCTCGACATGGCGCGGGCGCAGCCCGACTCCTTCCCCTCGCTCGCGCGCTCGTACTCCGAGATCCAGAGCGCCAGCCGCGGCGGCGATCCGAGCTCGGAGCCCTTCTTCGATGAGCTTCGGCCGATCTTCCGCCGCGGACTCCAGAACCTCCAGGCCGGACAGATCACCGACATCCTCCAAGAAGAGCGCTCCCTACACATCTTCAAGGTCGAGAAGCGCTGGGTCGATCCCGCCACCAAGCGGGAGAAGATCAAGTATCGCGAGATCGCGGTCCGCGTCGAGCCGGGCACGAACGCGGTGCGCGCGGCGCGCGAGCTCGCCCAGAAGGCCGAAAAGGACGCGAAGCGCTCCGGTCTGGAAGCGGTCGCGACCCGCATGGGGACGCGGACCTTCACGTCCGAGTACTTCGCGTACGGGCAGAGCGGCAACGACGTGCTCCAGCGCTTCCCCGAGGTCGAGACCTGGATGTTCCGCTCCAAGGCCGGCGCCGTCTCGGAGATCGTGCCGACCGAGAACGGCTACTTCATCTTCCAGGTGGTGGATCACCGCCCCGCCGGGCTGCGCCCGCTGGACCGCGTGGCGGCGGACGCCAAGGCGAAGCTGGTCCGCTCGCTCCGCATGCAGCGCGCGAAGGAGGCGGCGGACCAGGCCCGCGCCGCCCTGGCCGGCGGCGCCGCCGAGCCCGAAGTCGCCGCCCGCTTCCACGGCCGCGTCGCCGACGTGCCTGAGGCCACGCGGAACGGCTACCTGTCGACGGTAGGCGGGCGCGAGCCCCGCGTGATCGGCGCGGTCTTCGCGATGCCGGCGGGCGCGCCCTGGTCGGCCCCCCTCGTGGGCGACAACGGGGTCTACGTGGCGCAGGTCGAGGCGCACATGGCGCCCAGCGAGGACGACTTCCGCAAACAGGAGGCGCAGGTTCGGGACCAGCTCCTGAACGAGCGCCGGCAGCTGATCTTCGTGGAGTGGATGCAGGACCTCCGCCGCAAGGCGAAGATCAAGGACTACCGCGAGCAGTATTTCGAGGTTTGAGGATGTCGGGGGCGGCGGAGCCGGACGCTCCGCCGCTCCCGGCCCTGCGTTACCGGTTCGATCCCCGCTTCGAGCTTCCTCCCCGCTCCGCGGTCGCGCCCGCGCCCGTCCCGGCTTCCATCGCCTCGACGTTGATCGTGCGCTCCGCGATCTGGGTCAGCAGCTCGTCGGCCCGCTTCTCCTCGTCCAGGGTCTCTTCCAGGAGCCGCGCGGCCTTCTGATTACCCAGCAGGCCCGCGTAGGTCTTGAGGCATCCGTAGGCGGCCATCTCGTAGTGCTCCACCCTCTGCGCCGCGGAAATCAGGCCGGCGTCGAGGACCTCCTCCTCCACGTCCTCGCTCAGAAGCTCCTTCGCCTCCTCGATCAAACCTTCCATCCCCATGCACTTCTTTCCCGTGGGGCTCTTGCCGAGGTCCTTGAAGATCTGGTCCAGGCGGTCCACCTGCTTCTCGGTTTCGCGCAGGTGGTTGTCGAAGGCCTTCCTGAGCTCGTCATTGCTTGCGGCCTTGGACATGCGCGGAAGCGCCCGCAGGATCTGCTTCTCGGCGCTGTAGACGTCCTTGAGCTCATCCACGAATAGTTTTTCCAGGCTGTCGATCTGCATGGTTCACCTCTCCGCCGTCAGTGTTTGCGTGTTGCGTTTCCAGTACGACTCGGGCGGCGAGGTGCAACACGTATGCCACGGTTTTCCGCGGCCAGGACCCGCTCTTCCGCCTGCAGCTCCCGGTTGATCGCCACGGCGGCCTTGGCTCCCTCGGCCGCGGCGACCACCACGAACTGCACGTCCCACGAGGCGTCGCCCGCCACGTAGACCCCAGGCACGTTCGTCCGCTCGCGGCGGTTCGTGCGGATCGCCGCCTTGAGGGTCAGCCGGCAGCCCAGCCGGATCGCCAGATCGCAGCTCTGATCGTTCCCGGTGGAAAAGAAGAGCGCGTCGCGCTCCAGAGGGGCGCGCCCGCGCAGGAGCACGCGGCGG
>DASSLZ010000300.1:0-5075 GCA_035689165.1 Candidatus Eiseniibacteriota bacterium
AGAAGGGCTTTCCGTTCATCGTGTACTGGTGGTCGCCTTCGAGGTGCATGCCGTTGAAGGTCCACTTGTACGTGGACTTGCTGGGACTCTTCGCGTCCGCGCCGGCGAACGCGTGCGTCTCGCCGTTCCAGGACCCGAGCAGCACCGCCAGCTTCTGCAGCTCGGCCGGCGGCTTCCCCATCTGGAGACTCTTCTTCGAGACCACCGCGGCGCGCGTGGGCTCCGCCTTGGCGGCGGCTTTGGCTTTGTCCGGCGCGGATTTGGCCGGCGGGTCGGCGGCGAGAGCGTGGGCGGAAGCGCCCAGCACGAGGGCTGCAGCGAGGATGGCAAGGATGCGGTTCATGGTGCTCCTCCTGGATCTGGGGTGAGGTTGTAATGCGAAGGGAAAAGGCTACCGTGGCCTCCCGCCCCACGCAAGATGGTAGAGTAGCCGGCCCATGAACGACGCACGCTCCCGCCATGGCTCGCCGCAGGACGCCTCGTCCGGCGAACCCGCCATCGTCGCGAGCGATCTCGTGAAGCGCTACGACGAGGTCCACGCCGTCCGCGGCGTCTCGTTCGAGGTCGCTCCGGGGGAGGTCGTGGGCTTTCTCGGGCCCAACGGCGCGGGCAAGACGACGACGGTGCGGATGATCTCCTGCTTCCTGCCGCCGACCTCGGGAACCGCGCGCGTCTTCGGCGTGGACGTGCGGGAGCGGCCGCGCGACGTGAAGCGGATGCTCGGGATCTGCCCGCAGGAAGACAATCTCGACCCCGATTTCGACGTCCTGAAGAACCTCCTGGTCTACGGGCGCTACTTCGGGATTCCCGGCGCCGAGGTCAAGCGGCGCGCGCTGCCGCTGCTCGAGATGATGGCGCTGCAGGACAAGGCGAAATCACCTGTCGCCTCGCTCTCCGGGGGGATGAAGCGGAGGCTGATCCTCGCGCGCGCGCTCCTGAACGAGCCGCGCGTGCTGGTGCTGGACGAGCCCACCACCGGGCTCGATCCGCAGGCGCGGCACGCCATATGGACCCGCGTGCGCGCGCTCCGCGCGACCGGCGTGACCGTGCTCCTGACGACGCACTACATGGAAGAGGCGGCGCAGCTCTGCGACCGGGTCGTCATCATCGACGAGGGGAAGATCCTGCTCGAAGGCACTCCCGAGGAGCTGGTCCGGCGCGAGGTCGGAAAGAGCGTGATCGAGATCTGGAACCACGGCCCGGACGTGGTCCTGTCGATGCGCCAGGGTCCCGGCCGCCTGGAAGAGGTCGGCGACCGGCTCTATCTGTACCCCGAGGACGAGGAACAGGCGGTGCATCTCTTGGAGTCGCGTTTCCCCGGCCAGGACCGGCTCCTTCGGCGGGCCACGCTGGAGGACGTGTTCCTGCGGCGCACCGGGCGGGCGCTCCGCGACTGACCATGCGCGAGATCCTGCGAAACCTCTCGCTCCGTTCCCTGCGGGTCCTGCAGCGCGACGCCGACGTCTACTTCACGGTCTGGAAGACCGAGTTCCTGCCGCCCCTGCTCGAGCCGATCATCTACGTGTTCGGGTTCGGTCTCGGACTGGGGCAGCTGGTGCACGACGTGAGCTACCAGGGCCGCACGCTCTCCTACCTGGCGTTCATGGCTCCCGGGGTGCTGGCGGTGGCCATCATGTTCTGGGCCTTCTTCGAGACCACGTTCTCGTCGTACGTCCGGATGTACTACCAGAAGACGTTCGACGCGATCCTCGCGACACCCCTCCTGGTCGAGGACGTCATCCTGGGCGAGCTCCTCTGGGGCACGGTGAAGTCGATGATCGCGAGCACCATCATGCTCGGCGTGCTCTCGGCGCTGGGGCTGGTGCACTGGCCCACGGGGCTGTGGGTCGTCCCGATCGCGGCCGCGGGCGGACTCTTGTTTTCGGGCTTCGGGCTGATCATGACGTCCGCGGTGAAGACGATCTCGCAGTTCAACGTGCCGATGTTCGCCTTCGTCCTCCCGATGTTCACCTTCGCGGGGACCTTCTTCCCGCTCGACATCCTCCCGAAGTGGGCGCTCGCCGTCGCCTGGTGCCTGCCGCTCACCCACATCACGATCCTCGTGCGCTCGGCCGTGCTGGGGATGGGCCATCCGATGCTTCCGGTGAGCGTGGCGTACGTGCTGATCGTGGGGCTGGGGCTGGGCGCGTGGTCGTTGGTGCGGATGAAGAAGCGGCTGATTCAGTAGAGCTTCAGCGAGCGGTGCACGCCGCGAGCTGCTCCTCGTCGTGCGGTTATATTAATATATAACTTAATTTTCACACGTCCCAGGACGTGTTCTTTGTGCCTGCCTGGCATGGTCTCGTGTCAGAGACCGTGTCAACACGACACAAAGTACATCTTCTGGAAGATGTAATGCCTGCGGCCCTCGATCAGGGCCCGCGATCATAGGGATCCGATCAGGGGCCCGCGATCAGGGGTCCGCGATCAGGTGCCCAGAAGCTGGCCGGTCATGGCTGCGCTCCGCGGGCCCGCGTCATCTCCTGCTCGAATTCCGCGAGTCTCCGGCGCGCCGTCGCGGCGAGCGTGGCGTCGCCTCCCGCGAGCGAGATGGCGCGGCGATAGTGGTGCGAGATGCTCTCCACCGCGGCGGTGTTGGAAGGATCCGTGAGACGCGCCCGTTCGGCTTCCGCCAGGTACAGCCGGATTCGCGCGGAATCGGCCCCGGCCCGGCCGGTCTGATAAAGGTAGCGCAGGTCCGTCTCCGCCCGCGCCACCGCGTTTCCGGGGACGCCGGAGTTCCACACGGGCGGTAGCCTGTAGGCGCGCAGCACGTTCGTATAGGCGTCACCCGGCACCGCCGCGCCGCGCGGCGCGGCTTCGGGAGCCGCGTTCTGGGACGCCATGAGCTTCCGATCGCCCTCGGTCCCAGGAACCCGGAGCGCTTGGGGCGCCACCTGGGTCCGGATCTCGGGGGCCTGGTCCTTGAGCGAGACATCCCCGGCGCCGCTCACCGCTCCCGCCGAGGGCGGCAGTGCCTTGGCTTCGGACTTCGCGAGGAGCCGGTCCCGGTCGCTCTTCTTGGCCGCGGTCTTCTCGCGCGACGGCGCTACCTCCCGGGATCGGGCCCCAGAAGGGGCGCCGGCGACACCGTTCGAGGATTCCTGGCGCTCAGTCTGCAAGGAATCCGCGCGCGGTTCGATGCCCGGCTCGCCCAACACCGCGGGGCGCGGCGCCCGCACCCACTCGCTCTGCCGTTGGAACAGCACGACCGCCACGACCACCACCGCGGCCGCCGCGACCACGCCGCCGCCGATTCCGATCCACGGCAGGTGAAGGCGGCGGCGGGGCTCCAGTTCCTCGCTCGACGAATCGGGCCGACGCCGCTCCACTCGCGGAACGTCGACGTAGTCCCCGCGCCGTGCGTGGGTGCGCGGCTCGGGCGCCCCGGGCGCCGACGCCGCGGTCTCGCGCGTCGTCACCCCGATCACGGCCTCGCGCCCCGGCGATCCGATCTTGGCCATCACCGACTCCGTCATCCGCTCGAAGTACTCTTCCCCCGCACCGTCGGGACGAAGGCGCAGCTCGGCCTCCGCCGCGGACATCTCCTCGAGCCGTTCGCTGCACTGGGCGCAGGCCAGGACGTGCGCCTCGATCAGCGTGCGGCGGTCGGCCGTGAGCTCGCCGTCGCGGTAGGCGAACAGCTCCTCCGATGTGGGGTGGTGCGGGTCGGGCAGGCTTGGACTCATCGGGGCTCCGCTTCCCTCAATTCGTGCAGCGCTTCGATCAGGGACTCCCGCGCGCGCGCCAGGCGCGACATGACGGTGCCGACGGGCACGGCCAGCGCCTCCGCGATCGCCGCGTAGGAGAGGTCGGCATCCACGCGAAGCGCCAGGATCATGCGGTGGTCCTCGGACAGCTTCGCGTAGGCCCGTTCCACCTGCACGCGCCGCTCCAGCGCCGCGGCGTCCTGCGCCGGGTCCGCCACGCGGTCCGCGAGCGGCGCCGATCCGTCCACGCCGGGCTCGTCCAGCGGCTCCGCCGCGCGGCGCTTGGCATCCCGGATCCAGGTAAGCGCGGTGCGGGCCACGATGGTGAGGAACCAGGGGCCGAAGGGGCGGTCCGCCGCGAAGCGGTCCAGGGCACGGAAGGCTTTGACGTAGCTCTCCTGGAGCACGTCGTCGGCGTCTTCATGGTTGCGGGTAATCCGTCGCGCCAAGCGATAGCCGCTCCGCCGCGAGCGGCGGACCAGCTCGGCGTAGGCATCCGCCTCACCATCGCGAATCCGGCGAACGAGCTCGCCGTCGCTCAGCGAGGAGCGGTCGGGTCGGGCCGGTGCCATCGGGCGCCGAATGTACTACGCCCGAATACGGAAGGATATTCCCGTTTCGTGTAATGGGGCTTGAGGCTTGGGCCTACGCGCGCGGCGTCGCCAACGGGCAGCCGGGCGCTACGCGTTTTTGGCGCGAGGGGAGGCAACCCTCTGGGAAGTGGTCGCCTCGCGGCGGCTTCGCCTTGCTCGGCTCTACACTTCCCTCCGGGTTCTTCCCCTCGCGTCCAGGAATGCGTTGAGTCCGCCGGAGGCATTGGCGAAGACGAGCATCCTGACCACATTCTCTTTGAGTGTGAAATACATCAACGCCGAGGTAGGTAGATCCTTCTGGCGCTGATTCCTTCACGAATCAATTTGGGGGTGAGGTGTTGCGATGAGGCTGGCGGACCTCAACGTGATTTGGGACGCGAGGGGAGGAACCCGGAGGGAAGTGTAGAGCCGAGCAAGGCGAAGCCGCCGCGAGGCGACCACTTCCCAGAGGGTTGCCTCCCCTCGCGCCAAAAACGCGTAGCGCCCGGCTGCCCTTCGCACCGGACGCTCGCATGCTTCTCGAGACGACTACCGCCCCGCCCGCTTACTCCGGCTCTGGCGACGCGTGAGCCACAGGAGACCCAACCCCACCACCGCGGCCCAGACGATGATCTTGACCAGCACGAGCTATCACCTCCTCGCGTCGAGACTCACTGCGTAGCGTTTTGAGCGGCGATGGCCTGCGCGAGCTGGATCGCGGCAGGTCCCAGAATGACGATCAGGAGCGCCGGGAAGATCAGGAACACGAGCGGGAACGCGAGCTTGATGCCCG
>DASSLZ010000301.1:0-7793 GCA_035689165.1 Candidatus Eiseniibacteriota bacterium
GCGGTCCGGAGCAGGGCCGGCTGGCGGACCGCTATCGACTCGATGCGGCGACCGGCGACTCCGGCCGCCAGGTTCTCGGCCAGGACTTCGAGGAACGGCAGCTCCGGCACGGAGGCGTGGCCCGGAGCGCCTACTCGAGGCGCGAGGCGAGGATCAGCGTGCTCTCGAAGGGAGCCCCGAGCGCACGGGTGGCGCGCACCGCGAAACGCTCGCGCGCGAGCCACTCCGAGACCTGCTCCACGCTCCAGCTGCGGCCGGAATCGAATACCAGGTACATCCGGAGGCTGAAGAGCGCCTGCGGGACGGTCGGCATCCCCGGACCGCTCGGCATCATGCCGTGCACGAGAAGGGTGCCTCCGGGCCGGATCGCCTCCCAGGCCTTGCGCAGCAGATCGAGCGCGTTCTCCTCGCTCTCGGTCTGCAGCACGTTCGAAAGAAGCAGCGCGTCCACGGGGCCGGGCAGCGGATCGCTCCGGTAGTCGCCGGGATAGAGCGTCACCGCGTCCTCGTATCCCTCCTCGCGGAGGATCTCGCGCGCCACGTCGATCGTGGGCGGCAGGTCGAACAGGGTGGCCCGGAGCTCGGGCGTGCGGCGCGCGTACTCGGCGGCGAAGACTCCCGACCCGCCCGCCACGTCGAGGAGCGTCGAACCGGGAAGGAGCGGCGCCAGCTCGGTGACGCGTCCCGCCGCCTCGCGGCTCACGGTGTGCACGGCGCGGATGTAGCGCCGCACGCGCGCGGGATCGCCCTCCACCAGCGCGTCGCTGTTCAGCCGGACCCGGGGCGCGCCTTCGCGCACCGCGCGGGCCAGATCGCCCCATGCGGCGTAGAGCTCGGCGGCGGCCTCGACCATCCCCGTCGCGCCCCCGTCGGACGGCACGAGATAGGTCGCGAGCTCGCGGGGAAGGACGTAGGTGGCGCCGTGACGGTGGAGCAGCCCGAGCGCGACCAGCGCCTCGAGCAGGGTCTCCATCCCGCGCGGGTCGGCGTCCAGGCGCCGCGCCAGGTCGGCGGCGACCTGCGGCCGCTTGTGGATCTCGGGGAAGATGCCGAGCGAATGCGCGGCCAGGAGCACCGCCGACTGCTGGTAGCCCATCAGGATGTTCCGCACCTTCGAAAGCGGCGGCTCCTCGGGAATCGGGACGCCGCGGGGCGGCCCCTCGCCGGCGCTCTGCACGCCGGTGCGGTAGGGCTTGCCCGGTCGCCGCTCCGGACGCGCGGAGGGCGGTCCCTGGAAACGCTCCCGCCGCTCGGGATAGGGAGTCCGTTCGCGCTGCGAGGGGTAGGGGGCCCGTTCGCGCTGCGCCGGATAGGACGCCCGGTCGCGCGGCGCTGGATAGGACGTCCGGTCGCGCGGCGGATAGGGCGCGCCTCCGCGCGTTCCCCCGGCGCGCTCCTTCCCATAGGGCGCGCGGCCGGCGTTCGGCGGCCCGCCCGTACGATACGGCGTGCGCGGCGGGGTTCCCGGGTAGCGCGGCGTTCCCTGCGGCCTCGGGCCGCGCGGTCCCGTGTCCCGCGGGACGTACCGCCCCGTTCCCGCCGGACGCGGTCCCATCGGACGCGTTCCGGGCGGGCGGTTCTTGCGCTCGCGCGCCCGCTCCTCGGCCTGCTGGCGCATGAACTCGAGCTCTTCGGCGGGAATCCGGCTTCCGTACTGGGGGTGTTCCTTGATCACCGGAACGTCGTCGCGGCCCGGCGGTCGCCCGCGCGGGGGCTTTCCCGGCCGGCTGCCTCGCGGGGCGGGCGGACGCGGAGAGCCGGGCGTGGCGGACGAGTGCGGGCGTTCGCGCTTCTTGCGATTGGGCTTCATCATATTGTGGGGATGTTCCTCATCGCGGGAGGCCGCAATCGAGCTTGCGTCTCGCGCGTGGTCGAGTGGACGGCTCAGGGCGTGGCGCCCGACACGGCGCTCACGAGCCGTGCGCGCGGGTCACGCCATGCCGAGGGCGCGGCGCGCCAGATCGCTCAGCGCCTTGCCGTCGGCGCGGCCCTGGGCGCGCGCGGTGACTTCCTTCATGACGCGGCCGAGATCCTTGGGCGAGGAGGCGCCCAGCTCGGCGACGACTGCGTCGACCAACGTCTTCGTTTCGTCCGGGGTGAGCGGCGCGGGCAGGTATTCCTGCACCACCGCCAGCTCGGTCTGGATCTTCTGCGCGGCGTCCTTCTGGCCGAGCTTCTCGAACTCGGCGGCCGCTTCGCGCAGCTTCTTCGCGTAGGAGGTTAACACCTGCAGGACCTGGGGGTCGGGAAGGATCTGGATCGAGACGTCTTTCTTTTTTTCGAGAAGGATCGCGCTGCGCATCATCCGCAGCGTCTGGAGCCGGTCCGCCGCCCCACCTTTGAGTGAGGTCTTCATGTCGTCGCTGATCCGTTCTTCGAGCATTCGCGCACCCCTCGTCCACCGCGCGCGGCACTCCGCGCCGCTCGGCGGCAAAGTATAACAGAATCTTGACATAGGCGAGGAAAACGGCCACACTGCCGCGCGATTCCTTCCCCCTATATCGCTCGGTGATTCCGGAGGCAAGCCGTGATCCCTTGGGTGCTCCGTCCGCCCTTCGTCCGTGCTGCGCGCTGGCCGCTCCTGCTCCTCCTGTTTCTCGTCCCGGCCGCGACACCACGCCCGGCGCACGCGGTCGAAGAACGCGCGTGGGTCTCGCTGGAGCTCTCCGGAGACTTCTACGACCCCGAGCAGGCGCTTCAAGACCACTTCGGCTACGGCGTGCGGGGCGCGGGTTTCCTGAACCGCTGGGTCGGCGTGGAGGGGATGTTCCATCGGTCCTCGCCCAAGCTGGAAGCGCCGGCGACCGGGAGCGGCACCTTCACGCATTACGGCGCGGGGCTGATCCTCACGCCCGATCGCTTTCGCTGGACCCTCCCCTACGTGGTCGCCGGCGTCGGATCCGCCAAGGTCTCGCGCGACGACGTCGCCGCGAGCGGGTCCCACTCCGCGTTCCACTTCGGCGGCGGCATCGTCGTGCGCCTGGGCGAGAAGCTCGGTTTCCGGCTGGATGGCCGGGACGTGACCTACAAGCAGGAGGGCGGCCCGGGGCGTGACACGCGCGTGAACGCCGTCATCGCCAGCGCCGGCGTCACCGCCTTCTTCGCCGGCCGCGCGCGGGACACCGACGAAGACGGCGTCCCCGACAAGCGCGACCGCTGCAACGAGACGCCGCACGGCGCCGTGGTGGACGCGAGCGGATGCCCGCTCGACACCGACGCGGACAAGGTCTTCGACGGTCTCGACAAGTGCCCCGGCACTCCGGCGGGCGCGGTGGTGGACGCGGGCGGCTGCCCCGTGGACACGGACAAGGACGGCGTGGCGGACGGCATCGACGCCTGCAACGACACGCCGCAGGGAGTCCTGGTCGACGCGAAGGGGTGCAGCCTGGACACCGACCAGGACGGCGTGGCCGACGGTCCGGACAAGTGCCCCGGCACGCCCGCGGGCGCGACGGTGGACGCGTCGGGCTGCCCGGTCGACAGCGACGGCGACGGCATCGCCGACGGCATCGACATCTGCCCGGCGACGCCCGCGGGCGCGGCGGTGAACGCCGGCGGCTGCCCGCTCGAGCTCACGCGCTACGAGCGGCAGATGCTCCAAGACTGGATGATCCGTCTCACCGATCTCGCGTTCGTGCCCGACTCGGCGCGCATCCTCCCCGCGGGGATGGCCCGTCTCGATTCGGTCGCGGTCGCGCTCCGCCAGTGGCCGATGCTCAAGATCGAGATCGGCGCGCACGTGGACGATTCGGTCGCGCCGGGCTATCGCGTTCCGCTCTCGACGCAGCGCGCGCAGGCGGTCGCCCGCTATCTCTTCCAGCAGGCTCCGAACCTCGACCCGAAGAACTTCTCCCTCACGGGCTACGGCGACACCGAGCCGATCGTCTCGAACCGCTCGGCCTCAAACCGCGCCCGGAACCGCCGGATCGAGTTCAAGGTCCTGAATCCGAACGTGCTATCGCAGGAGCGGCAGCGCCGCGCCTCCTTCGGGTCGGCGACGCCCGCGCCCGGCACGGCGCCGGGCACCGCTCCCGAGACGCCTCCACCTCCGCCCCCGGGCGGCGAAGCACCCAGTACGCCGCCGCCTCCGGGCGGCCACTAGATCGACCCGCGGGCCGCGCGCACGGAGCGCGGGGCCCGCCCGTGCGGGACACGAGGGACCGCGCCATGCTCTTTTCCTCCGCATGGATCCCGGCTGCCGCCCTGGCCGCTGGCGCCGGACTGCTTGCGAGCACGCTCCTCGCGCGCCGTCGTGGCACCCGACGTCCCGTGGTCCCTGCGCCGGAGACGACGCCACCGGCCCCCGTGGCCCCGGGACCTGTCGCCCGCGAGGTCACGATCCCGCCCGACCTGTCGGACCGCCAGCGGATCGAGACCGAGCGCCAGCACGCGCTCTCGCTCCTCGAGGCGACGCTCGAGTCCACGACCGACGGCGTCCTGATCGTGGACCGGAACGGGAAGATCATCCGCTTCAACGAGCGCTTCGTGCATCTCTGGCGCATCCCCGCAGACATCATCCGAAGCCGGGACGACGACCGCGCGCTGGAGACGGTGCTCTCCCAGCTGGAGAACCCGGAAGCGTTCCTCTCGCGGGTCCGCCAGCTCTACGCCAACCCCGGCGCCGAAAGCCACGACGTGCTTCGCTTCAAGGACGGACGGGTCTTCGAGCGCCTCTCCCGGCCGCAGCGGCTGCGCGGCGAGGTCGTGGGACGGGTCTGGACCTTCCGCGACGTGACCGACCGCGAGCGGGCGCTGGCCGAGCAGCGGCTCGCGGCCGCGCGCGAGGCGACGATCGCGCGCAACCTGGACTCGGCGCTCTTCACCTTCACGCTGGGCGAAGACCTGCACGTGGAGGAATACGAGTACTTCTCGCTGGGCGCCGAGCGGCTGTTCGGCGTGCCGCTGGACGACCTCCTCGGCGATCCCGGCTTCTGGGACGCGCGCATCCACCCCGAGGACAAGGAGGGCGTCGTCCGTCCCGCGCTCCAGGGACTTCTGCGCTTGGAGCCGGCGATGATCGAGTTCCGCTACGAATCCTCGAAGGGGATCTTCCGCTGGCACCGGAGCCGCTTCGTGCCGCGCCGCGAAGCCGACGGGCGCGTGCACGTGGACGCGATCGAGACCGACGTCACGGAGCGCGTGGGCCTGGAGGAGCAGCTCCGGCACGCCCAGAAGCTGGAGGCCGTGGGTCAGCTGGCCGGAGGGATCGCCCACGACTTCAACAACATCCTGACCGTGGTGATCGGATACGCCGACCTGCTCCTCACGCGCATGCGGCACGACGATCAGAACCGCCGCGCGGTGGAGGAGATCCACAAGGGGGGCGACCGCGCCGCGTCGCTCACGCGTCAGCTCCTCGCCTTCAGCCGGAGGAGCCCGGCCCAGCCGCGGCTGCTGGACCTGGGCGCCTCGATCCGGGACCTCATGCCGATGCTGCAGCGGCTCGCGGGCGAGGACATCGGCTTCGACCTGGACGTGACGCCGGGACTGGGCCCGGTGCGTGTCGATCCGTCGCAGTTCGAGCAGGTGATCGTGAACCTGGTGGTGAACGCGCGCGACGAGATGCCCGACGGCGGGATCCTTCGGATCGCGGTGGACCGGACCGAGGTGACGACGGCGCAGGTGCTGGGCGAGCCCGACCTGGTCGCCGGCTCCTACGTCCGCCTGCGGGTCGCCGATACCGGCCACGGAATCGACCCCGCGGCGCTCGAGCACATCTTCGAGCCGTTCTTCACGACGAAGGGACTGGGCCGCGGCACGGGCCTCGGGCTCGCCACCGTCTACGGCATCGTGCGTCAGCATCGAGGCCGCGTGAGCGCCTCGAACCGGGACCAGGGGGCCGAGTTCGAGATCCTGCTCCCCGAGGTCCGGTCGGAGGGCGCGACCTCCCTGGCCCCGGCGCGGCTCGCCGGCGTTCCCGAAGGCCGTGAGTCGGTGCTCCTGGTCGAGGACGACGCGGCGCTCCTCACGCTCGGACGCGAGGTGCTTTCGGAGCTGGGCTATCGGGTCCAGGCGGCGACCAGCGGGCGCGACGCGCTCCGCCTGATCGAAGAGCAGCACCCCGAGATCGACATCCTGGTCACCGATGTCGTGATGCCGGAAATGGGGGGCCGCGAGCTGGCGGAGCGGATCGCGGTCGAGCGCCCGGACCTTCCGATTCTCTTCGTTTCGGGGTATACGCGCGACGCGGTGCTTCGGGAGGAGCTCTCCGGGGCGGCGGGACCGGGGATCGCTTTCCTCGAGAAACCCTACACCGCCCTCGTCCTGGCGCGGCGCGTCCGCGAGATGCTGGACGCGCGCAAGGGCGCCCCGACGGCGTAGCGTTCGCAAGGGCGCCCCGACGGCGTAGCGGGCGCTACCCGGCCGTTCCCTCCCGGCTGACCGCTTCCCTCGACCGCACCGCGTCGGCCAGGGTCGTCTCCACCGGCATCGGCGCCACGCCGAGATCGCCGAGCGTCTTCGAATTCCGAAGCGGCGCGAGCCGGCGCAGGTGCAGCACCAGCTCGCGAGGAAGCACCAGCTGGCGCAGGAAGGAGTGCTGCGGCAGCACGGGGGTGAGCAGCCCGAGCTCCTCCACCAGCAGGTCGGGAAGGCGCCGCCGTGGCGGGGCGATGCCGCTCAGCTCGGCGAGCCGACCGTAGAGGTCTCCGAGCCGAAGGCAGCCCGACGTGGCGAAGTAGCGGCGGCCTCCGTGCCCGCGTCCGATCGCCGCGGCGACGAAGCGCCCGAGATCGCGCCCATCGCTGATCGCGAGCCAGACGTCGTCGAGGATCCGATACGGCAGCTCCCCCGCCACGTAGAGCGCGATCAGCCCGCCCAGGATGGTGTCCACCCCGGGCGCGACGAGGACGCCGGGACTCACCACGAGGGTGCGCATGCCCGCGGCACCGTTCGCCTCCAGCACCAGCGCCTCGGCCTCGGTCTTCATGCGCACGTAATCCGACTCGTAGGCCCCCTCGGGCGGCGTCTCCTCGTCCACGTCCCCTTCCCGAACCGAGCGCTCCTGCACCGTGCCGGTGTAGCCCATCAACACGAACACCTTCACGCCCGCGCTCTGCGCCTCGCGCAGGAGCGACTCGGTGCCGCCCACGTTGATGCGGCGCTGCCGCTCGCGGTCGAACCGCACGAAACCGGTGCGCTCGGCCGCGTGGACGACGACGTCGCAGCCGTCCGCGATGCCGCGCAGCGACGCGGGGCGCTCGAGATCGCCGACGCGAAGCTCGGCGCCGGCCGGAGGCGGCGGTTCGCCCGGAAGGGCCCCGCGGCGCGCGAGGAGACGCATGGGCGCGCGGAATCCGGCCAGCTCGGGGGCGATCAGGCGCCCGACGGTGCCGGTCGAACCGGTGAGGAGGATGCGCTCGGGGAGATAGGGAATTCGCATGGCGTCGCCGCGCCGCGGCGCGGATGCATAACTCTACCGAATCCGGGGCGGCGGCGGCACTTCCGAATCGTCGCCGCGGGCTCTCGCGCTCCCCCGCCACTCCACTTCACGCGGCAGGCGAAACGCAATTTCGCGCCCTTGCGCCCCGCGCAGGTTGCGCGGCGCGCGCTGGCTGAAACCAGCCGCTCTCAGGCCGAGCGGCTTGGTCTTGGCCGGCGGACGCGGGCCACGCGCGCGCGCGGCGCTCCCGTAAGTCGAGGCCGTGTCGCATCCTCGACGAAGCGCGCCGCGTCCTGCCCGGCGACGCCACGCACCCGGCACGATGGCTGCACCCGACCCTGGCGTCGGGTAGGCGTCCGCCCTGGACGCCGGCGGCCCGAGTGCACCTGTTTCTTGGTGTTCTCTGCGGCCT